>CAMZLW010000080.1 GCA_947311785.1 uncultured Ignavibacteriales bacterium
ACTCTTAGCCACACTATTTTGAGTGATTTGGTCTAACATCTTGTCTTTATTGAACTTACAACGTTTTTGACCGAAATTCTTGCGGAACTTCCGTTGTAAAAAATTAGAAGCTACTGCAATGTACCAATCATTTCCAAGAAAATAGTCGTAAGAAACAGTACCATCAATACGTTTTGTTTTCGCAATACTATCCTGCTCACTATAAACGGCATCAAAAGATCCATCTGCTTTCCAGTTTTGAGCAAAATAGCCTAGGCTACTTCGCATATTAAATTGTCGCATATTATTAGCTTTGTTAAGGTTTAGCCCTATACCAAGAGAGGCAGAAAGTCTTCCTAAAAATGTATCATCAAGCGACTCAATAGAAACAATATACTTGGTGGCTTTTGTGAACATTGTATCTTCAATTTCAATAATATAGCCATCGTTATTTCCGTTAATTGTTCCAACAAGACGGGTGCCATCTGTAAGAGTAACAATAAATTTGTTTCTACTTTTTATTGTAAGAACTTTATTCCACTCAATTTTAAAATCACTATCACTATAATCTGTTTTAATTGTTAAAACTCCACGAGTCATTTCTTTTAACTCCCCAGTAATGGTCTCGCCATTTGTTGTAACAAGCGTATCGGTCTGTGCAATAATTGAGGTGCTTAATAAAGCAACTAAAATTATGTAGTAAATATTTTGCATGAAATTCTCCTAATAATTGTTTTTGCTAAAATAAGTAATTTAACAAAAAACAGATGTCATATGCTTGAAAACAAGATTATAATTTTTCAAACCAATTTAAGGACAAGTAAAATTAGAAATATCCATATATGTAAAGCGTTATAACTCGGTAGAAATGTCAGTATCAAAATTCTTTAAAAGTGTCATATTGCTTGTTTCAAAAATTATTACGAAGTTGAAAACGAAATTTAATAAAATTTTAAAAATGGAAGGCATAGAATGAAAGCTTTGGTAAAGAAGTTTCCTGAAAAAGGTCTTTGGCTCGATGAAGTTAAAAAACCAATTATTGGAAATGAAGAATTATTAGTTAAAATTAAAAAAACTGCAATTTGTGGAACAGATTTACATATTTATAAGTGGGATGAGTGGAGCCAAAATACCATTAAAACCCCTATGGTTATTGGGCACGAGTATGTTGGAGTTGTTGCAGAAAAAGGTAAAAATGTTTACTCGTTTGAAATTGGAGATAGAATTGTTGGCGAAGGACATTTAATTTGTGGAACTTGTAGAAACTGCCGACGTGGAATGTCGCATGTATGCGAAAACACTGTAGGCATAGGAGTAAACATAGATGGAGCTTTTGCAGAGTATCTAAAAATTCCAGCATCAAATGCTCTTAAATTGAATGATAGAATATCGGATGATATGGGGGCACTTATGGATCCGTTTGGTAATGCTACTCATACTGCACTTTCGTTTCCATTACTTGGTGAAGATGTTTTGGTTACTGGTGCTGGTCCTATTGGATGTATGGCAATTGCGGTCTGTAAACATGCGGGTGCTAGGCACGTTGTAGTTTCTGATGTTAACGACGATAAATTAAACCTCGCAAAAAAAATGGGAGCTACAAGAACTTTTAATCCAATGAAAGAGGATATAAAAAAAATTAGAGACGAAGAAGAAATATTTCACGGCTTTGATGTTGGGCTTGAAATGTCGGGTGCACCA
This sequence comes from uncultured Ignavibacteriales bacterium, assembly GCA_947311785.1. Classification (GTDB taxonomy): domain Bacteria; phylum Bacteroidota; class Ignavibacteria; order Ignavibacteriales; family Melioribacteraceae; genus 1-14-2-50-31-20. Next base: position 1,681 of record CAMZLW010000080.1, read on the forward strand.
GCAGCTCTTAATCTTATGATTGAAGAGATGTATAACGGTGGCAAAATTGCTCTGCTTGGAATACTACCCAGTGATACAAAGATTAAATGGGATAAAGTTATTTTTAAAGGACTTGAACTTAAAGGAATTTACGGAAGAAAAATGTATGAAACTTGGTATAAAATGGAGCAGATGTTATATAGTGGACTTGATTTATCCCCAGTAATAACGCACCATTTTCATTGTACCGATTTCCAAAAAGGATTTGACGCAATGGAAAGTGGAGAAGCAAGTAAAGTAATTTTAGATTGGTCTGATAAATAATCTTTTTTTGTATTAATCAACCGTAGAGACGTTGCGAGCAACGTAATAAAAAAAATAAATGGAGTATAAAATGTTCACCCAAAGCAAAGAGAGATACGCAACAGAATTAGATGCTATTGAAAAAGCTGGTCTATATAAAAATGAAAGAATTATTACCACTGCACAAGGTGTAGAAATTGAAACCAAAGGTGGCGGAAGTGTTTTGAATTTTTGTGCAAATAATTATTTGGGGTTATCGAACAACCCAAGATTAATTGAAGCGGCAAAAAAGGCAATGGACGAGTGGGGGTTCGGTCTATCCTCGGTTCGTTTTATTTGCGGAACGCAAGATTTACACAAGCAGCTTGAAGCAAAACTTTCCGAATTTCTTGGCACCGAAGATACGATACTTTTCTCATCTGCCTTTGATGCTAACGGTGCAGTCTTTGAGCCATTGCTTGGGTCAGAGGATGCAATAATTTCGGACGAGCTAAACCATGCCTCAATTATAGATGGCGTGCGTCTTTGCAAGGCTCAACGGTTTCGCTACAAAAATAATAACATGCAAAGTTTGGAAGAACAACTTAAAGCAGCATCCAATTGCAAAACTATTTTGGTTGTTACCGATGGCGTTTTTTCTATGGATGGAATTATTGCCCAAGTTGATAAAGTATGCGACCTTGCTGATAAATATGGTGCAATGGTAATGGTTGACGATTCTCACGCAACAGGGTTTCTTGGCGAAACAGGAAAGGGAAGTTACGAATACGCAAATGCTGTTGGACGTGTGGATATTATTAGTACAACATTTGGTAAAGCTCTTGGTGGTGCCTCTGGTGGTTGTATTTCGGGGAAACAAGAAATTGTAGATATGTTACGTCAACGTGCTCGTCCATATCTATTTTCAAACTCAATTGCTCCTGCAATTGCTGGTGCTACACTTGAGGTTTTGGATATGCTTCAATCCTCATCCGAGCTTCGCGATAGAGTTATGAAAAGCACTAAGCGTTTTAGAAAGGGAATGATGGAGGCTGGTTTCACAATTGTTGAAGGTGAACATCCAATAGTTCCTATAATGTTAGGGCATTTAGAAAACGATGCACGCCTTTCGCAACAGTTTGCAACTAAATTACTTGAAGAAGGAATTTATGTAATTGGATTTTATTTCCCTGTGGTTCCAAAAGGAAAATCCAGAATTAGAGTTCAAATAAGTGCTGCCCATACAGACGAACATATCAATTTTGCAATTGAAAAATTCACAAAAGCTGGTAAAGAATTAGGTATTATTTAAAACTAATGCAATCGTGAGAAGAATAAGTATATCGCATAATTGTTATATAATAGTATTCAAGAATATTTGGTAAAGTTAAATTATTAGAAAACACCGCAATCTATTCCAAATTCAGTATTAGAAAAGCACAATACTGAATCACCCAAGTTAGAGTAAGGGATGATAGCAATCTATTAACCCAGAAGGATATCATTCCTAACTTCAGCACACCGCATTTCGGTAAACTCACTTCGAGAGCCTCAGTATGGCACAGTGTAACACAATGCACCGCAAGTTCACTTCGAGAGCCTCAGTGTAACACAGCATGACGCATTTTCTTGGGTTATGCAAAGTCTTGTACCCATTAAATATTCAGAGATTAAGAGCGAAATTTAAAATCCCAGTTATTCACTTAATACAACTATTTGCACTTTTAATTGTATTGCATTAACAGACAAAATAACGGAGATTTGGAACATTTTAATTTACTCCCCGAATTGCTGTAAATATTTTGAAATTATTGTAAAAGTATAAAATATAAATAGTGATTTTCATTAACTTTAAATTCAACAAAATTATCAGAGGTGGTTATGAAATCAGTAGCATTAGTTCTATTAAAAATATCATTAGTAATAATGCTTTTATTCAGTTGTTCCAACAAGAAGAGTGTTGAAGTTGTAAGTTTTTCTCCAGTTGGAGAGACAAAACCACTCACATATATAAAGGTAGAGTTTTCTGAAGCGTTAGCACCGTTGGATAAAATAGATGAATGGATTACAGATGAACTAATAGTTTTTGAACCTAAGATTGTTGGAAAATTTAAATGGCTAGATAGTAAAAATTTAATATTTTCTCCAGATTATCCTTTAAGTCCGATGGAGAATTATAAAGCAACAGTATCTAAAAAAATTAAGCAATACACCAATTTTACAAGTGATTTTGAAACCTACGAATTTCACACTCAATATTTTGATGTGTTGAAGGCAGAATATTTTTGGTCTCAATTAGAAGATGAAGAATACAGAATTAGTGTAAAAGCAAATCTCTTTTTTAATTATCCAGTTTTGCCCGATATGCTTCAGCAAAAGTTAAAAGTTTCTATTAACGGAAAAGAAAGAAGAGATTTCAAAATTGTTTCCGATGAATCATCAAAAGTAATAGCAATAGATTTGGGCGAAATTAAACAGACTGACAAAAAACAAGATTTAGTAATAACTGTTAGAAAAGGTTTAAACTCTGTTATTGGTAAAAAGCCAACAGCAGAGATGAGACATTTTTCGTACACACTTCCACCACTTACACGAGTTGCTATTACAAGTGTTTCTTCTGGCTACGATGGAAGCAATGGATGGATTTTTGTAAATACTACTCAAAAAATTAGGCACAAAGATATTCTTAAATTCATAAAACTTAAGCCAGCTAAGGATATAAAAGTATCATCTAGTGAAAATGGATTTAAGATTGAAGCCGATTTTATGAAATCAAAATCTGTTACACTAAACATTGCTAAGGGTTTGCCTGGTTTATATGGGGGAAAGTTAGAGTTTGATTACGAGCAACTTATCACCCTTGTTGATATTGAACCAACAATTAATTTCACTTCAAAAAAAGGAAAATATTTACTACTTGGTGGAAATGAAAATTTAAAAGTTAATACTGTAAATGTTGATGGAGTTGAAATAGAAGTATCCAGAATTTACAAAAATAATTTGCTACACTTTCTTAATAATTATTCCTACTACTATAATAGTGATTATGACTACAACCCAAATTATTATACAGGAAACTTTGGCGACAGAATATATACAGAAAAAAAGAAATTAGATTCTGATAGAAATTGGCAAAACAGTTTTAATATTAATCTTAACCGAGTTTTAGCAGCAAAAGAAAAAGGTATATATACAATTAATGTAAGGTCATCAGATAGACGCTGGCTAAATGATAGCAAGATGATTGCAATTTCTGATATGGGAATTATTACAAAAAAATCTGAAAATGATTTAATCGTTTTTGTCAATTCAATAAGTAGTGCAGAGCCAATTGCTAATGTTAATGTTGAAATTATATCATCGAAAAATCAAGTTGTGCTAAAAGGCAAAACAAATGATGATGGTGTAATTCATTTTAAGGAGATTCAAAAATCTATAGGGCAAGCAATACCAATATTAGTTACTTGCGATTTGAACAATGATTTTAATTATATCGATTTGCGAGAAACAGAGATTGAAACATCACGATATGATGTAGGTGGTATAACTCAATATTCCAATTTCTTTAATGCTTTTATTTATTCGCCACGGAATATTTACAGACCTGGTGAAGAGGTTATAATTTCTGCAGTTGTAAGAGATGAAAAAATTAATCTTCCAGAAAAATTACCAGTTGTTGTAAAAGTAATTTCACCTACTGGAAAAGTATTTGCAGAATACAAAAAGATGTTGAATGAACAAGGTTCATTTGAATTATCGTTTAACCTACCTGATTATGCCCAGACTGGAACATACTTTGCAGAGCTATACGTTAATAGCAAAGAGATGATAGGTAGTTATAGCTTTAAAGTAGAGGAGTTTGTACCTGACAAAATTAGAGTAAATGTTAACTCGGCAAAAGAAAAATATATACCTAATGAAAAAGTGAAATTCAATTTGGAAGCTGAATTTCTGTTTGGGGCAAAGGCTTCGGGGTTAAAGTATGAAGCCGATATTCAATTACAATCACGCAAGTTTAGAAGTAAGAAATATGCAAAATTTAATTTCACTAATTCATCAATTAGAGATCAACGGTTTGAAAATTCGTTTGTTGATGGAGTTCTTAATGCAGAAGGGAAAGCTGAATTTAACTATAAAATTCCTAAAGCCCTTACTAGCAGTGGGTTTATCCAAGGAACTGCATTTGTAAGTGTGTTCGATTTAACTGGACGAACTGTTAACAAGCCAGCTATGTTCAAAGTATATCCTAAAAAATATTTTATCGGAATACGTTCAAAAGGATATTACTACGGAGTGAATAGTAAATTGAATTATCAATTTATAGCTGTTAATAAAGAGGATATGGCAATAAAAAACTTTGGATCAGTTGTTGAATTAATTAGATACGAGTGGCAAACAGTTCTAAAAAAGGGTAGAAATAATAAGTTCTATTATGCTTCGGAGAAAAAAGAATTAAGCGAGTGGAAAAAAGAATTAACACTAAATGGAAAAACTAATTTTCATTTTTCGGTTGCCAAGAGTGGGCGATATGAAATTAGGATATCTAAAAAGGGTAGTACTGCTTATCAGAAAAAAAACTTTTATGTTTATGGGTGGGGCGGTTCTACTGCTTCAACTTTTGAAGTGAACAAAGAGGGAAGGGTTGAAATAGTTTTTGACAAAGAAGCGTATCAACCTGGCGAAGAAGCAACAATACTTTTTACAACTCCATTTTCTGGCAAAATGCTTGTAGCTTTTGAACGCGATAAAATTTACGATTACAAAATTATTGATGTAAAAAATAAATCGGCAGAACTGAAGATTAATATCTCAGAAGATTACTTGCCAAACATTTATGTCTCCGCAACTTTATTCAAAGAGCATTCCGAAAGAAGTGAAACTCTATTTTTAGTTGGACACGGATATAAGTCAATAACAGTAGAGAGAAAATCAAATAGACTTCCATTAAGAATTACTGCTCCAACTAAAATTGAACCATTAACGAAACAGAAAATTAAGATTAAGTCGTTACCAGAAAAAAATATATTTGTTACTCTTGCAATAGTTGACGAAGGGATATTGCAATTAAATGATTTCCAAACACCAAATGCCTACAGCTATATGTATGCAAAGAGACCTTTGAATGTAGATAGTTACGATTTGTATAAACTGTTGTTGCCAGAAATTGTAAGTCAATCTAGCTCTACTGGTGGGGATGCACTTGCGAGTGAATTTAAGAAGCGGACTAATCCCGTAAAATCAAAGCGATTTAAACTCCTTTCAATTTGGAGTGGAATTAAGAAAACTGATAGCAATGGGGAAGTTGTTGTTGATGTAAATATTCCACAATTTAATGGTGAAGTTAGAGTAATGGCTATGGCTTATTCTGGTAAGCGATTTGGCAATGCAGATGCAAAAATAAAAGTAGCAGATAAAATTATTATAGAAGCAGAAATTCCAAGATTTTTTACACTTGGTGATTCTTTAATTTCTAATGTTACAATTCTTAATCCAAACAACTTAAATGGCGAGTTAAAGTTAACAGCTAAAGTTGAAGGTCCGTTAAATGTTGTTTCCCCTAAAAGTGTTATTCTACAGCTAGAGCAAGGGGAAAACAGTTCTGCTCAATTTAAATTTGCAACTGAACAAACAATTGGTGTTGGTAAAATTATAATTAAATCTAGCGGAGTAGCAAACGTAAAAGAGGAAATAGAAATTGGCGTACGGCCAGCCTCGCCATTGGTTACCGAAACTGGTTCTGGCGTAATTAAGGCAGGAGATAAAATTGAAATAGAAATTCCAAACGGATATTTGAAAGCTACACAAAACACATCATTGCTAATTAGTAAATTTCCCTCAATAAAATTAGCAAAGCATTTAAAATATTTAGTCGGTTATCCTTACGGATGCCTAGAGCAGACAACTTCGAAAATATTTCCACAATTATATTTTGAAGAATTAGCAAAGCTTGTAGCACCACAATTTTATAAAACTAGAAATCCAAAATATTATGTGATGGAGGGAATAAGAAAAATAGAATCGATGCAACTTTACGATGGCTCGTTTAGTTATTGGCAAGGTGGTAATTATTCCAATTGGTGGGCTACAGTTTATGCTACTCATTTCTTGGTTGAGGCTAAAACTTCTGGATATAATATTTCGGAAACTGTTTTAAAAAATGCTCTTAGTTACTTAAGCAAGCGAGCAAAATCTAAGCAAGTAAGCGATAGAGTTACTAAGCGAAGTGGAAATAATAAAACAACAGTAAAAAAAATAGCTCGCAAGGAAGTTCTCTATTCTTTATTTGTTTTATCGCTTGCAAACAAGGCAGATATTTCAACAATGAATTATTATAAATCACATTTAGAATTATTAACTACAGATGCTCAGTATCTACTTGCTGCTTCTTTTGGATTGAGCGGTAAAATGAATGCGTTTTACGAATTATTGCCTTCTGAGTTAAACTCTAAAAAAATACGTAGAAGAAGCGGTGGCGATTTTGATTCTGAAATAAGAGCCAATGCCCTTATGCTATACACATTGCTGGCGGTTAATCCAGAGAATGATAAAATTCCATTTATGGTAAAACACTTATCAAAACTATCAGAGTCTATATACTCTACGCAAGAAAGAGCATTTGTGATGTTGGCTCTTGGCAAAGCTGCATCAGTGAATAGTGAAAGTGATGTTCAAGTTAAAATAATTATTGATGGAAAAACTCTTGATACGTTTGTTGGAAACAATCTTAGGTTATCCGATGAGAAGTTAAACGCATCTAAGGTGGAATTATCTGCAAAAGGAAAAGGGAAGGTCTATTACTCGTGGAATACGGAAGGCGTTAAGATTAACCAACCTGTTGTTGAAAAAGATTCCTACATGAAAGTAAGAAGAACTTACTATAATTATAAAACCCAAAAAGAAATAACCAATAATAAGTTCACGCAAGGTGATTTAATTGTTGCAAAAATTTCGTTAACTGGTTTTGAGCAATCGGCAAAAAATATTGTAATTAGCGATTTAGTTCCAGCAGGATTTGAAATTGAAAATCCAAGATTAAAATCTGGCTCGCAATTTAATTGGTATGTAAAATACAAAATGCCAATAGACTACTTAGATATACGCGATGACAGATTATTATTGTTTACAAGTTTAATTCGTAAACGTACTACAGAATATTACTACTTGCTTCGTGTTGTAAGTAAAGGTAAATTTATATTACCAGCTATAGGTGCAGAAGCAATGTACGATGGAGAAATTCATTCCTACAATGGATTGAAAATTATAGAGATTAATAAGTAAAGTTGATTCAAAAAATAATCTACCATTTCTTCTAAGGAACCCGTTTTGTGGTAGAGTTCTGTGAAATTCCCTTTGGAAAAATCTTATGAATTAGATTAACCCCACGTTTTAACGTGGGGAATACTAACTTACAACAAACTTACCCTCGCGGACTTTAGTCGGTGAGGGTACTTTGAAAATTATACAAAGCCAATAAATAAGAGAGAAAAAATGAGTGTGCCAAGCAAAGCTATTAAAATCAAGTTGGACAATCCAACCCTTGCAAGGATTAGCCACCCACAAGGAACAACACTGTGCGTATAGCAG
>CAMZLW010000081.1 GCA_947311785.1 uncultured Ignavibacteriales bacterium
AAAACTGAGCTAAGAAAATAATTTGGGCTAAATGCTCATAAAGCCTTTGCTAATATAGGCTTACGGCGGTTTTTTATTGCTGTTTTTGCGGAACTTACGATAGAAAAAACATGCAAACAGATAAGATATATGAACCTTTAGTTTCAATAATTTTGCCAACGTATAATCGTTATAAATATTTAGATAGGTCAATAAACTCAGTGCTAAATCAAACATACAAAAATTGGGAATTGATAATTGTTGATGATGGAAGCGATGATAATTCGTTTTCATTTATAAAAAACTATCTAAATAAATTTTCAAAAATTCGATATCTTTTCCACGAGAATAGAGGTGCAGCATACTCAATGAATATTGGGATGCAAAATAGCAAAGGTGAATTTATTACATTTCTTGGAAGCGATGATGAATACTTAGAAAATCATTTAAGGTTGCGCATAGATTATTTATCCCAAAATAAAAGTATCGATTTGCTGCATAGTCCAGCAAAAATTATTGGCAACAAATTTGTGAAAGACAAATATAATTTATCTAAAAAAATCCATTTGGATGAGTGTGTGCTTGGTGGAACTCTATTTGGGAAAACAGAAGTATTCAAAAAATTAAATGGTTTTAAGGAGGTAAACTACAGTCCCGAATCAGAATTTATTGAGCGAGCAGAAACAGATTATAAAATAGAGAAACTTGATTATAGAACTTACATTTACCACAGAGATACACCAGATGGTATTTGTAATAATATTTAAAAGGCTTCTTCTAACGAGAAGTAAACACCACTAGTATTTTTACCAAAGCCAATATCCATGCGGATATTTAGATTCTCTTTTTCATCAAATGCATAACGTAAGCCCACACCGTACGAATATTTAAATTGCGACACATCAAACTGGTTTAATCTTCTTGCTACATCGCCCATTCCAAAAAAAGCAACTGCACCAATTTTCCACCAAAACATTTTTCTATATTCTATTTGCCAAGTAAGAAATGCCTCATCACGATAACGCCCTAAAAAATATCCTCGCATTCTGTTAGGACCACCGAGTGCAGGTAGCTTAAAAAAGGGAACATCCCCAGATGTAGATTCCAAGTAAACTTGACTGGCAATAATATGCGAATTTCCTAAATTGAAATATTTTCTATAATCTGCTACTATTCTGCTATAAGTATAATCGCTTCCCCAATTAGTACCCATAAAAATCATACGTATTTTAAAAAAACTATTTTTAGTTGGATAGAAAATATTATCTCTATTATCAACAATAAAAAGCAATCCAAATCCAGATGTCTTTCCACCATTTGAGCCACTAACAGTATTATCAATTAACTCTATGTTTTTTCTCTTATCTGTTATATCATTTAATGTATATTCATAAACAAAGCCAACATGTAAGTTTTGGGCTAAGCCTGTTTCAAAACCAACTTCAGTATAAAAGCGAAAAAAATTTATTTCATATTCTGGATTTTCAATTTCGGGTGTGTTGTTTCCTATTCCAAAAAACTTAGATATTTCTTTACTATAAATAAATTTAGATTCGTTAATTATATTGGCACTTCCCCCAAAATAAAAAATTGGCAATACCGAAAAAGAATATTGGTGATTTGTTGTGTAGTAGGCAGATAATTGTACTTTTGATGGCTTTAATCCAATTTTACTACCCAGCCGTGTGTATATCATTCCACCAGCACCAACTGCAAACTCAGTTTCTGGGGTGTAAAATGCCATAGGATAAAACGCATATTCAATTTTTTTAACTTTGCTTGTATCTGCGTTTGTTTGGGCAAATAGTTGCGAAATTGTAAAAAGAACGGCTAAAAGTATATATAATTTTTTCATTGGAAATTTTGAATTAGTAATAAATCTAAAATAACAAATATTTGTACTAAAAGAAGTCTTTGTATAACCTATTAAAATTGCGTTGCATAACCCAAGAAAATGTGTCATGCTGGACTTGCGGTGCACTGAACTTGTTGAAGTGTTTCAGCATCTGTTATACAAATTTATGCTATAGATAAAGAATCTGAAATGCACTTCGATGAACTCAGCGTAAAAATTCAGAATGACCTTTGGGGTTATGCAAAGTTTTCTAAAACTAAATACTTATCTAAAATTTCTTGCGGAATACGTGTGGGTCTTAAGTTTTTGATGTTTATTAGGGTAAAATTACCATAGCCATCTGAAATTAGTTTATTTGTTTCTTTATTATAAATCCAAAAATTTGCTTTAACTTGTGCACCATTAAAAGAGCTTATTTGAGTCTTTACAATTGCAACATCGCCTAATTTTAAAGCTCGTTTATAATTTATATTCATGTTGGATGCAACCCAATTGTATCCCATTTCAATAAATTCTTCCATAGAAAGTTTATAGCATCTTCCCATTTGGTCGTATCGTGCAGCAAGAAAATAATCGAGATATCTTGAAAAATGGACATGATTATTCATATCAATATCATCTGGACGAACAATAATTTCTGTTGAAAAAATAGCGTATTCTTTTTTATCCAATTTTATAACCTCATTTCTGATGCAGTATCTTGAAATACTTCAAAATACTCTTCTATAAATTCATCCATTTCTGCTTTATCGTTAAAATTTAGTTTTGGTATAATTGACTCATCAAATTCGCCACCCGTATCCCACGCAAAAGTTCCAATATCAAACAATTTGGTCATTGCATCTGCAAGGTGAACAATATCTAAAGTTGTGTTTACTCCATCAAACTCCGAGGGTGAGTGATGGTATCCAAGTACTTCGGCTAAGTTAGCTGGTAAATTCCACTTTGTAATCATGTAATGCCCAATATCTTCGTGAGTAACACCTAATACTTGTAGTTCGGCTTGATAGAATGGCATTTTATCTTCTTCAACCAAAGCTAAAATTTGTTTAAACTGTTCAGGAAAATATCTTGCTTCCAATTGTACTCCCACATCGTGCAACATTCCAGCAACAAATGCATCACCAGCAATTTCTGCAAAGCCTAATCGTTTAGCAATATCTTTTGATGCACTTCCAACAATCATAGAGTGTGTCCAAAATTCCATGTAATCGAAGCCATCTATTGCATCTCCTTTAACCACTTGAGCTAACGAAAGTGCAGTAACAATATTTGAAACTTCCCCCATGCCAAGAAGCATAATACCAAACTCAAGCGAAGATACTTTTCGTGGTAACCCATATAATGGTGAATTTGCAATTGCTAAAATTTTTGTAGTAAGCCCTTGGTCTTTAGCAACTATTTCGGTTAGTCTTACAATATCACCAGAATGATTTCTGAGCATTTCGTTTACTTCTAAAACAACCTTAGGTATTGTTGGTAGATTTTTTAGGTTTTTAAATTCATCTAAAGTCTTTTGTCCTTGTTCGCTAATATTGGTGTTCATTGTAATCCTACGATTTTCTTTCTATAAAAATAATATATTTTTTGTTGTTTTGATAGAATTATATTGAAAGTTCGTTGAAATTATTTTGGATAAAAATAGGAGAGGCTCCAAAAATCATTAAATTAAGTTGCAAATCTATTTAAGGTAAATAAAAAAAGCACCTAAAAAAAATTATAACTCTCTTCTAATTGGTTCTACCCTTATTGTTGTGGAATTAGTAAATTTGCATTAAAAAAGGTGTGCCGTGTTTTCAGAGGATTTTTTTAATTTATTATTAAATTTTGGTAGTGATTGGAAAGTTGAC
>CAMZLW010000082.1 GCA_947311785.1 uncultured Ignavibacteriales bacterium
AATTCAAGAAGTGAAATCTGTTGGTAGAGGTTATAGAACTTTTAAGAATTTTAGAAGTGCCATACTATTTTTCCATGGGAACTTAGACCTTTACCCACAACAATAAGGGTAGAACCTTAATATTTGACTTTTCTAAGAATAAAATACTATTATTACTTTCGCAAATTAACGGAGTTAAAATGGAAAATAATAGTAATGGTTTTGAAAAGGACTTAGTTGCAAAGCAAGATGATCTTTGGCGAGTTTTTAGAATAATGGCAGAATTTGTTGAAGGCTTTGAAACAATGGGTGCTATTAAGCCAAGCATTGCAGTGTTTGGTTCTGCACGTACTAAACCAAGTAATAAGTTTTATAAAAAAACTGTAAAAGTTAGTAAGGAGCTTACTAAAAGAGGTTTTGGAATAATTACTGGTGGTGGACCAGGTATAATGGAAGCCGCCAACAAAGGGGCTAAGGAAGCTGGTGGTAGTTCCACCGGTGTAAATATTGAGTTACCTCACGAGCAAAATTCTAACCCATACATAGATAATGACAAGCTCCTAAATTTTAGATATTTTTTTATTAGAAAAGTAATGTTTTTTAAATATGCTCAGGGTTATGTAATAATGCCTGGAGGGTTTGGTACAATTGATGAATTCTTTGAAGTACTAACTTTAATCCAAACTGGAAAAACAAAAAAAGTTCCAATAGTTGTTATGGGAACAGAATATTGGGAGCCGTTAATGGGCTGGATTAAAGAGTTTATGATTAAGTTTAAATACATTGAAGATTTTGATATGGATTTATTTAAAATGACAGACGACCCAAAGGAAGCTGCAGATATTATTTATAAGTTTCACAAGGGTACTAAAATTGTTCCTAATTTTTAGTTAAATTTTATGCGATTAATAAAAATAATATTATTACTATTTATAATTATAGGCGTTACTGTGGCTCACGAAAATACTTTTCAAAAGTTATATGAAACATATTCAAATTATAAAGTTTCAGAAATTGTGAATAAAAGATTTTCACATTTAGAATTTTTAACTGTGTTGGAAAAATTTCAAGATTCTAAATTAATTGATATCTCAACTGCTGGATATTCTGTAGAGGGGAGAGAGATAAAATTAATTAAAATTGGAACTGGAGAAATAAATGTAATGGCTTGGTCGCAGATGCATGGTGATGAATCTACTGCCACACTGGCTTTGCTCGATTTTCTAAAGTTTATAAATTCTAATGATGATGACTTTAATGATTTACGAAATACCATTTTAAGCAAAATTACTTTGTATATAATTCCAATGTTAAACCCAGATGGTACAGAAAAATTTAGAAGAAGAAATGAATTGGATATAGATATAAATAGGGATGCACTTCGTTTACAATTTCCAGAATCAAAAATTCTAAAAAAAATACAAGAAGAGACTAAACCAAAATTTGCTTTTAATTTACACGACCAAGGTACACGCTATACTGTTGGAAATAGTTATAAGGTTGCTACAGTTTCTTTTTTAGCTCCAGCTTATAATTATAAAAAGGATATCAATGACGTTCGTAAAAATTCGATGAAACTAATATCGCAATTAACAAAAAATCTTAGTCAGTTTATTCCAGGTCATATTGCAAAGTATAGCGATGATTTTGAGCCAAGAGCTTTTGGAGATAATTTTGTAAAGTGGGGAAGTAGCTTAATACTAATAGAATCAGGTGGATGGAAAAATAATTATAACAAAAGCTATTTGCGAAAGCTAAATTACGTAGCTCTAGTTTCGGGATTTGAATCTATTGCAAATAGAAGTTATGAGGACGAAAGCATAGAGGAATATCAAAATATTCCAGAAAACAAAAAGCTACTTTTCGATTTGCTTTTACGAAATGTAACAATTGAAAAAAATAATAAAACATATACTGTAGATCTTGGAATTAATCAAATTGAAACTGCAACTTCCGATAATAGAGATTTTTATTTTAAGGGAAAAATTGAAGAGGTCGGCGACCTTTCAATTTATTACGGCTTTGATGAACTAGATTGCACTGGAATGACTATTGAACAAACATTAGTGTACCCAAAATCGTTTGGCTTTGTTAGTGAAATAAAAAATAGTGATGTAACAAAAGTATTAAATCAAGGATGTTCATTTGTGCAAGTTGACTCAATTGAAACATCCGATAGGTTTGTAAAATGCCCTATTAATATTGTTAAAACTGATAGCAAACATAAAAATAAAATTGGCTTAGGTAAACGTGCAAATTTTGTACTCAAAAAAAAGGGCGATATAAGATTTGTTTGCGTTAACGGATTTTTATACGATACCAAGAGTGGAAAAAATAATATCCAAAATGGATTAATTATTAAATAATTAATCCATCTTTAATAGCTCATAAGATTCAGTTACGCCTTAGGGAATAGCATAATTTAGGGAAAAATGCTGAGGTAAAACACAGATTTAATAATTACCCCATTACCGTAAATACATATCTACAGATTCTGCAACATTTCTTCCTTCATTAATGGCACGCACAACAAGAGACTGACCAACATGCATATCGCCCGCTGTAAAAATTCCATCAACGCTAGTCATATACTTGTTGTCGGCAATAACATTGCTTCGTTGGTCTGTTGAAATTTTAAGTTCGCTAAGTAAATTGTTTTGCTGATGACCCAAAAATCCGAGTGCAAGAATTACTAAATCTGCTTCAATTTCAAATTGAGAATTAGAAATTTCTGTCATCTCTCGTCTTCCAGTTTTAGAATTTGGATGACCGAATTTAAGACGAACTAGTTTAAGCTTTTCAACATTTCCATTGCTTCCAATAAATGCTTTTGTCATAACTGCAAATTCGCGTTCGCATCCTTCTTCGTGAGATGTTGAGGCTCTATCGATAAACGCCCACTCTGGCCAAGGATTATTTGACGCTCTTTCTTTGGGCGATTGTGGCATTAACTCAAGATTAATAACAGACTTTGCTCCTTGTCTAATTGATGTTCCAATACAATCGGAGCCAGTATCACCGCCACCAATTACAACTACGTTTTTCCCTTTAGCAGAAATTTCATTATTGCTAATTTTTCTGTTTCCATTTCTTCTGTTTTGCTGTTTTAAAAAATCCATCGCAAAATGAATTCCATTAAGTTCTCTTCCTTCAACTTTTAAATCTCTTGGTGCTTCGGCTCCACCACAGAGAACAACTGCATCAAACTTATCTTGTAATTCTGAAATTTTGATATCAACGCCAATATTTGAATTGGTTTTGAAATTTATACCTTCTGCTTTCATCAGGTCAGTTCTACGTGCAATAATGTTTTTGCTTAATTTGAAATCGGGAATGCCCAATGCTAGTAAGCCACCAAGTACTTCATTTTTTTCATAGACTGTAACAGTATGACCAAATTTATTTAGCTGGTCGGCAGTTGCAAGACCTGCAGGTCCAGAGCCAACAATGGCTACATTTTTATTTGTTCTAACTTTTGGAAGTTTTGGTTTAATGTAACCATGCTCAAATGCTTTTTCAATTATAGCTTTTTCAATACTTTTAATTGAAACTGCTGGCATGTTTATACCAACAACGCATGAGTTTTCGCAAGGGGCTGGGCATACTCTACCAGTAAATTCTGGAAAATTATTTGTGCTGAGCAAACGCTCTGCGGCATCTTCCCATTTATTGTTGTACACCAAATCATTCCACTCTGGGATTAAATTATCAACAGGGCAACCTGATTGGCAGAAGGGGACACCACAATCCATACATCTTGCACCTTGTGATTTTAGCTCATCTTCCGAAAGTGGTTTTGAAAATTCGTTGTAATGTTTTACACGAACTTTAACACTCTCTTTTTTAAGTTCCAACCGTTCATATTTTAAAAATCCTTTTACTTCACCCATGTTCTATTCCAATTTCCTTTTAATTTTTCTTCAATTACTCTTCTGTAGTCCGTTGGATAAACCTTTATAAATTGCGGTAAAACTTTTTCCCAATTAGAAAGGATATTTTCTGCTACACTACTGTTGGTGTATCTCAAATGTTTTTCTATTAGCATTTTTAATTCTGCAATATCATCATCAGTTTCCACATTAAATAATTCAACCATTTCTGAATTATAAAGACTCTTAAAATTTTTAGATTTATCCCATACATAAGCAATACCACCACTCATGCCAGCCGCAAAGTTTTTACCAACATCTCCTAAAATAATTACACGTCCACCAGTCATATACTCGCATCCGTGATCACCAATGCCTTCAACCACAGTGTTTGCACCACTATTACGAACTGCAAACCTTTCTCCTGCTTTGCCACGAATATACATTTCACCTGTTATAGCACCGTAAAGTATAACATTACCTACAATAATATTATCTTCTGCAACAAAGGTTGAATCCTCTTGTGGATAAATAATTATTTTGCCACCAGATAGACCTTTGCCAACATAATCGTTACAATCGCCTTCAAGGCGGAAAGTAATTCCGTTTGCTAAAAAGGCAGCAAAACTTTGTCCTGCGGTTCCAATAAAATCTATTTGAATTGTATCTTCAGGTAAGCCTTTCATTTCATAATTTTTTGCTATGTAAGAACTAAGCATTGTGCCTACAGTTCTGTTTGTGTTATTTATATCAACGCTAAACCTTACTGGCTCTTTTCTGCTGAGAGATTTTCGACATGCAGAAATTAGCTTATTATCGAGAGCAAGTTCTAATTCGTGATCTTGAGTTTGCGAATGCCTTACAAGGGTTTGATGTGGCACATCAGTTCTGTGAAGAACATTAGTAATGTCAATTCCCTTTAGTTTCCAATGGTTATCAACATCTGCCATTTCAAGTAAATCCACACGACCAATCATTTCATCGAATGTTTTAAATCCAAACTCAGCCATAATTTCACGAACTTCTTCGGCAACAAAGCTTAGGAAGTTAATAACATGTGCAGGTTTACCTTTAAACATTTTTCGTAGCTCTGGGTCTTGTGTTGCAATGCCAACTGAACAAGTATTAAGGTGGCAATTTCTTTGCATAACGCAACCAAGCGAAATAAGGGCAGATGTAGCAAACCCAAATTCATCTGCTCCAAGCAACGCAGCAATGGCAACGTCTCTACCAGTTTTTAGCTGACCATCAGCTTGTATTCTTACACGCTCTCGTAAATTATTCATAATTAAAACTTGTTGAGTTTCAGCAAGTCCTAATTCTAAAGGCAATCCAGTATTTTTAATTGATGTCTGTGGCGATGCACCTGTTCCACCGTCAAAGCCACTAATTAAAATGTGATCTGCTTTTCCCTTTGCAACACCAGCGGCAATTGTTCCAACACCAACTTCCGATACCAGCTTAACACTAATTGATGCTTCGGGATTTGCATTCTTTAAATCATGAATTAATTGTTTTAAATCCTCAATGGAATAAATATCGTGATGCGGTGGTGGCGATATTAAACCCACGCCAGGAGTGGTGCCACGCGTTTTTGCAATTTCTTCCGAAACTTTATGCCCTGGCAACTGACCACCTTCACCAGGTTTAGCACCCTGTGCCATTTTAATTTGTATTTGATCTGCGTTTACAAGATATTCAATTGAAACACCAAACCTACCCTGTGCAACTTGTTTAATTCTACTTCGTTTCCAATCTCCATTTTCTTCTTTTTTGAAACGTACTTTATTTTCACCACCTTCGCCTGTGTTAGAAAATCCACCAAGCTTATTCATAGCAATAGCAAGGGATTCGTGAGCTTCTTGTGATATTGAGCCATAACTCATTGCACCAGTTGCAAATCGTTTGGCAATTTTAGCAACCGATTCCACTTCCCAAATATCAATTGGTTTTCGCTTTCTAAATTGTAGCAAGCCTCTTATTGACGATAGGTTATTTTCTCTATCGTTTACTAATTTTGAATATTTTTTGAATTTTGAATAATTGTTTTCTCTAACAGCTTGTTGAAGTATTTTAATTGTTTCAGGATTCCATTGATGATACTCACCTTTTGACCGCCATTTATAGTTACCACCAGAATCTATAATTCCATTAGTGCTTGAAAATGCTGCCGTGTGTCTTCGTAAAGTTTCTTCGGTAAGTGTTTTAATACCAATGCCACCAATACGAGATGGAGTTGCTGTAAAGTATTTCTTAATTAATTTGTCGCTTAAACCAACAGCTTCAAAAATTTGTGCCGAGCTATAAGACTGTATTGTTGAAATTCCCATTTTGGATGTTATCTTAAACAGACCTTTTCTAATTGCTTTAAGATAATTTTTTTCTGCAGTTTCGTAATCGGATATAGAGTAGTTTCCTTTATTTACTTCATTATTAATAGTTTCAAAAGCTAAATAAGGATTTATTGCATTTGCACCATATCCAAGAAGCGTTGCAAAGTGGTGCATTTCACGTGCTTCGGCAGTTTCAATTATTATACTGCATAATGTTCTTGTGCCTTTTTTTGTTAAATAGTGATGCAAACCAGAAACAGCTAAAAGAGATGGAATGGGAACATTGTTCTCATTAACCCCTTTATCAGTAAGGATTATATTAGTATAACCATTTTTAATTGCTGTATCTGTTTCTTTGAAAATAGTTTTTAATTTTTTCTTAATTCCAGAAAGTCCATCAGTTTTATCAAATAGAATTGACAAAGTTTTAGATTTTAATTTTTTATCTTCAATTTTTTCTATTTGCTTCAACTCACTATTTGTAATAATTGGTCGTGGAAGCCTTACTCTTTTTGCTTGCCCTGGAGTCTCTTCGAGTAAGTTACCTTCTGCTCCAAGCAATACATCTTCGCCCATAATTATCTCTTCTCGTATTGCGTCTATTGGCGGATTTGTAACCTGTGCAAAAAGTTGTTTGAAATAATTAAAGAGCAATTGTGGTTTTTGACTAAGCACAGCAAGGGGAGTGTCGGTGCCCATTGCCCCAGTAGCTTCAACTCCGTTTTCAATCATTGGAGCTAAAACCATTTTGATATCTTCGTAGGTATATCCAAAAGCTTTTTGTTGAATTTTTATATTTTCATCGTCTAAAAGAAATTTACTTTTTGTTTTTGGAAGTGATTCAAGCTCAACCATATTTTCTTTTAACCATTTTCCGTATGGTTTTTTTGTGGAATACTTTTCTTTTATTTCGGCATCATCAATTATTCTGCCTTCTTCAATGTCAATTAAAAATATTTTACCTGGTTGAAGTCTTCCTTTTTCAACAATTTCATTATTAGCAATTGGTAACACACCAGCCTCTGATGCCATAATAACTTTGTCATCTTTTGTTTTCCAGTAACGTGCTGGACGCAAACCATTTCTATCTAATATAGATCCAATATATCTTCCATCGGTAAAAGCCACCGAAGAGGGGCCATCCCAAGGTTCCATAAGCGAAGAATGATATTTGTAAAAATCTTTTTTCTCTTGGCTCATATTTTTATCGCCACTCCATGCTTCAGGTATCATCATCATTAAAGCATGTGGTAAAGGTCTTCCGTTAATAACTAATAATTCTAAAGCGTTATCAAATGTAGAAGAATCACTTCGACTTGGTGCTACAAGGGGATAAAGGCTTTTTAATCTGTCTCCAAAAAATTTGCTTTTAAACTGTTGCTCACGTGCATTAAATCGGTTTACGTTTCCCCGCAAAGTATTAATTTCGCCATTGTGTGCTATCATTCTGTAAGGATGTGCTAATGACCAAGTAGGGAATGTATTTGTGCTGTAACGAGAATGCACTAACGCAATTGCAGACTCAATTTCTTTGTTCTTAAAATCGAGGAAATAAGTTTTTAATTGAATTGCTCTTAACTGTCCTTTATAAATTAAAATTTTGTTTGATAAAGAACAGACGTAGAAATAATTTTTCTGAGCTATTTCTGTTTTATTTACAGTTAGCCAAATCTTTTTTCGTATATAATAAAGGGTTTTTTCAAAATCACTTGGCTTTGTGTTTTTTCCTCTAGCAATTAAAACATGCTTCATAATAGGTTCTACAGATTTTGCTGTTTCTCCAATTTCGCTATTATCTGTTGGAACATCGCGCCAACCAAGAAATTTTTGACCATTTCTGTTTACTTCGTGTTCAAACATTGTTTCAATAATGTGCCTATCTTCGGGCAGTTTAGGTAGAAAAACAACGCCAGTTGCATAATCGCCAATGGGTGGCAATTCAATATCTCTATACTCGCATTCTGCACGCATAAACTTATCTGGAATTTGAATTAATATTCCGGCACCATCACCAGTGTTTGGATCAGAACCAGTTGCCCCACGATGTTCCATATTTTCTAATACGGTTATTGCATCGTACACTGTTTGATGAGTTTGCTTGCCCGATAAATCAGCAACAAATCCAACTCCGCATGCATCATGTTCGGTGCTTGGAATGTATAATCCTTCTGCCTTCCTGAAACCATTGATGTTATTCACAAATGAGTTCCCTCCAAAAAGTCAGCAATAAATTTTCAAAAAAGAGGACTACAGACTAACAGAAAAATTTATAGATCGAATTCGAC
>CAMZLW010000083.1 GCA_947311785.1 uncultured Ignavibacteriales bacterium
TGAAATCTGTTGGTAGAGGTTATAGAACTTTTAAGAATTTTAGAAGTGCCATACTATTTTTCCATGGGAACTTAGACCTTTACCCACAACAATAAGGGTAGAACCATAAATAATAATATTGAACCCCAAAACAGTATTTTTGCGGACGAAGATTGTGTAAAAACAATACTGCGTAACTTAGTTAACAATGCAATAAAATATACAAATAGAGGTGGCTCAATAGTTCTGTCGTCAAAAAAAATAGATGGTTTTATTGAAACAACCGTAGAAGATAATGGTGTAGGAATTAGAAAAGATGTTCTCAAAAATTTATTTTCAATTACAGATAAAAAATCGGAAGCAGGAACTGAAGAGGAAACGGGAACTGGTTTAGGGCTAATTCTTTGCAAAGAATTGGTCGAAAAAAATGGCGGAAAAATTTGGGTTGAAAGTAAATTAGGCAAAGGAAGTAAATTTAGTTTTACTTTGCCAAGCAAAAACAATAATGAAAATATTATATAAAAAATAGAGCCTAATTATGAAAGCAAAAGTTAGTTTTACTAAGTTTATAAAAATGTGGGGAGTTATATTTATAATTTCCCTTGCATTGTTTTTTCTTAGCATTGAAGTAATTATCTCTTTTACCGACTATAAATCTCGTGTAAAAAAAACTCGTGAACAATTTATAACTCAACAAAAAAGTATAATACAACAAGAGGTTAAGCAGGTTGTTGATTTAATCAAATATAGAATGGAGAAAGACAGTTTTAAAAAAGATTTAATTGAAAAGGATTTTTTTGAAAGAAGATTACTTGAAATAATAAGTAGAATAAGATTTGGAAAAGAAGGATACATATTTGTTATTAATAGCTTAAATGGAGATGCATTAGTTTCTAACGGAAAAATTTTATCTGGAACAGAAAAATTATGGGATACTTTTAATGATAATAAAGAGAAGATGAAAGAACGTTTCCAAATGATGTATGATGCTGCTCAAAAACCAGATGGCGATTTTATCTATTATTCGTTTATTAAGTTAAGTGATTCAAATATTGAATCACCTAAAGTCTCTTTTATTTATGGAATTAAAAGTTTGCAATGGCTTGTTGGTGCAGGTATTTACTTAGATGATATTGAAGAAGAAATTAGTTTAATAAAAGGAGAATTATACAATTCATTTATTTTAAAATTGTTTTATACAATAGTAATTGTGGGCGTTTCTATTGCCCTTTTACTCTTTTTGCTAAACGTATTGTTACGCAGATTAAAGAATGATTTAGATAAGTTTTTCCTTTTCTTTCAAAGAATTTCACGCCATAACGAACCTATCAATTTAGCAGAAATTAAATTTACTCAGTTTGAGGAGATGGCAAAAAGTGCAAATAAAATGTTGAAAGAAAAGATGGAGGCTCAACAAAATCTTTTAGACGAAAGAGAGTTACTCTCGGTAACAATCCAATCAATTGGCGATGCACTAATTACAACCGATAAATCTGGAAAAGTAAAACTGATGAACCCAGTTGCTGAAAAACTTACAGGGTGGAGTTTACTTGAAGCTAAAGATAAATATCTTGCCGAAATATTTAATATTGTTAATGCCCAAACATGCAAAAAGGTGAACAATCCAGTAAACAAAGTGTTAGAAGATGGTAAAATTGTAGGACTTGCAAACCACACAAAACTAATTTCACGAGATGGTGCCGAGTACCAAATAGCCGACTCTGCAGCTCCAATAAAAAATGACGAAGGTGATATTTTAGGTGTTGTACTCGTGTTTAGAGATGTAACTAACGAATATAAGATACAAAGTGAGTTAATTGAATCTGAATCAAAATTTAAAGCATTATTTAATGGTATAAACGATGCAATATTTGTTGAACCCCTATTAGAAGAAGGCTTCGCTAATTTTATAGAAGTTAACGAAGTTGCTTGTAAACGCTTGGGTTATACAAAAAATGAATTATTAAATATGTCAACCCATACTATTAGTAATCTTGATAATTTGTATCACCACGGAAGTAAAGATGAAAGAACAAGATTGCTAGAAAATAAATGGAATATTTTTGAAGCGGTTCATATAACCAAATCTGGGAAAGAAATTCCAGTAGAAATTAGTTCTAGAATTTTTGAAATAAATGGTGCAAATGCTGTAATCTCTTTAGTGCGAGATATTTCAGAACGCATTGAGACTGAAAAAAAACTTAGAGAAAGTGAAGAACAATTTAGAAAAACCTTTGAAATTAGCCCAGACTCTGTAACTATAAGCAGGCTAACCGATGGAAAATATATTGATGTAAACAAAGGGTTTGTTGAAATTACAGGCTATTCGCGCGAAGAAATTATAGGTAATACGTCATTAGATATTAACATTTGGAATGATATAGCCGAACGAGATGCTTTGCTGAAAAAGCTAACAAATAAGGGAAAAGTGAATAATATAGAAGCAAAGTTTAAAGTTAAAAATGGAAATATAATAACAGGGCTTGTTTCTGGAACAATAATGGAATTGAATAATGAAAATGTAATACTATTAGTTGCTAGAGATATTACAGATATGAAGAAAGCCGAATATGCTCTTAAGCTAAGCGAAACACGGTACAGCAGAATTGCCAGTCTAACATACGAGGGTATTCTAATTCATAAAAATGGAGTAGTAATTGATGTAAATGCAGCACTTGAAAGAATATCAGGCTACTCTTGCAATGAACTATTGGGCAAAAACATTATTCAATTATTAATACGCAAAAAATACCACAATTTGATAAAAAGCAACATGCAAAATAGTGTTACCATACCATATGAAATTGAAGGAGTTAGAAAGGATGGAAAAATTATTCAATTAGAAATTGAATCGCGCAATATATTATATGATGATTTGGATGAAGATGTAAGAGTAACCGCAATAAGAGATATTTCTTTGCGTAAAAAAAACGAATTAGAAATACTTAAACTATCCAACGCAATAGAGCAGAGTCCAGTTAGCATTGCACTAATAGATATTGAAGGTAATATAGAATATGTAAATCCAAGATTTTCACAAATAACAGGTTATAGTTATAACGAAGCACTTGAATTAGATTTAAGAGTTTTAATTTCTGATAATCAACCTGATGAATTCTACAAAGAAATGTGGGATACAATTTCGGAGGGTAACGAATGGAAAGGCGAGTTCAAAAACAAAAAGAAAAATGGCAAGTTCCTTTGGGAAAGAGCAGTAATTTCGCCTATTAGAGATAGAAAAGGTGATGTTGCTCACTATATGGTTATTAAAGAGGATATAACAGAAAACAAAAAAATGATGCTTGAACTAGTAAAAGCTAGAGATAATGCAGAAAAAGCCGATAAAATGAAATCGGTATTTTTAGCTCAGATGTCGCACGAAGTTAGAACACCAATAAATTCACTTATTAGCACAACAACTCTTATGAAATATGATTTTAAGGATGGTGCCAATGAAGAGCAAATGGAAAATTTTGAAATAATGGAGAGAGCTGGTAACAGAATAATTAGAACAATAGATATCTTAATAAATTTATCGGATGTTATTGCAGGAACCTACGAACCCGAAAGGACTTTGTTGGATATTTACGCCGATGTGCTTGCTCCTGTGGTAACAACCAGTAGGCTTATAGCAGATAGTAATAATACAGAACTTAAATTAAAAGTTGCTACAAACGACTCTGAGTTTATATCCGATTCGCACACAGTTACTCAAATATTTACTCAATTAATAGATAATGCAATAAAATATACCACAGATGGCAAAGTAATAGTTAAAATATTTAGAAACGAATTAAACCAATTAGCCGTTGAAATAACAGATACAGGTATTGGAATTGCTGAAGAATATTTGCCCAATATATTTGAAGCATTTAGTCAAGAAGAAATGGGTTACACAAGAAGCTACGATGGAAACGGACTTGGATTAACATTAGTAAAAACATATTGTGAGCTAAATAATGCTAAAATAGAAATAGAAAGTAAAAAAGGAGTAGGTTCAACTTTTAAGGTTACATTTTTATAAAAAAACATAGATAATTGTAAAACTTGAGAAAAAACTTTATGCTAAATTTATAGCACATTGTACTAAACTGAGTCTCTCGATATAAGTTTACAAAAAAAAATCGCTATTAAATTAGCGAGGACTTAAAAATGGGAAAAGAATTAAGCTTTACTGTAGAAAATAAAAAACTTAAACAGCGTATTTTAGAACTTGAAAAAGAGTTAGCGAACTCAAATAGCAACAACGTTCTACTTGAAAACAAAAGCAAATATGGTGTTAAATATAAAACAATATTAGAAGGTATTAATGATTCTGCCTTTGTTCAACCATTGCAAAAGGAGGGTTATGCAAATTTTATTGAAGTAAATCAAGTTGCTTGCAAAAAACTAGGATATACACGTGAAGAATTATTAAATATGACAGTAAACAACATTACCACTGTTAGCGAAGCTAAACTATATAGCTCACATGAAATATATAAAAAATTACTAACGAAAAAGAAAGTTACTTTTGAAACAATACACATTAGAAAAGATGGCAAAAAAATAGATGTGGAAATTACTGCAAGCATATTTGAACTAGACGGAAAACATATAATAATGTCTGTAGCAAAAGATATTACGGAACGTAAAAAGCAAAAGAAATGGTTAAAAAAGAACGAGTATATTTTAAACGAAACACAAAAATTATCTAAAATTGGAGGGTGGGAATATAGACTACACGATAAAAGAGTTATTTGGACAGACGAACTATTTAATATTTATGGCATCCCTGTAGGAAAAATTCCAATTGGGGATGAGGGAGTAAAATTTTATCATAAAGATTATGTAGAATCTGTGAATAACGCATTTAATAAATGCCTTGAAACTGGGGAAGAATATGATTTGGTAGCTCGCTTTATTAACGGAAAAGGGCATAAAATGTGGGTTCGCACATCTGGTAAACCTATTTGGAATAATGGGGAAATAACTAAACTTGTTGGAAATATTGCCGATGTTACAGAGCAAACAGAAATGGCAATAAAGCTAAAAGAAAACGAGGAAAAATTTTCAAAGGCCTTTTATAACAATCCTGTAGCAATGTTATTGATTAATGTAGTAACTGGTAAAAGAGTAGATGTAAATAAAAGCTATCTTAATATTTTAGGATTTTCAAAAGAAGAATTTTTATCTGCAAATCCATTTAAAAATTCTTTATGGGTTAACCCAGAGTATGTTAAAAATGATATAAAACAATTAATTAAAGACCGTATTATTATTGATTCTGTAATTGATGTTAAAACAAAATCTGGTAAAATAGTAAACTTACTTGGCACTGGTTCTATGTTAGATATTGGAGATGGAAACCTTGCAATTATGTCTTTTGTTGATATTACAGAAAGGAAGAAAAATGAACTTGAAATTGTAAAACTTACAAATGCAATTAAGCAAAGCCCTGTAAGTATTGTAATAACCAATACTGCTGGAGATATTGAGTATGTTAATCCAAAATTTATTAAAGTTACTGGTTATAGTTTTAAAGAAGTTATAAATCAAAACCCACAAGTTCTAAAATATGGATTACAGAAAGAAGATTTTTACAAAGAATTGTGGGATACAATATCTTCTGGAAATGATTGGAAAGGAGAATTCCAGAATAAAAAGAAAAACGGAGAGTTATATTGGGAATCTGCAATAATATCGCCAGTTAAAGATAAAACAGGAAAAATTACAAATTACATTGCAGTAAAAGAGGATATTACAGAAAAGAAAAAAATGATTGAAGAAATAATTTTATCAAAAGAGCAGGCTGAAAGTGCAAGCAAAATGAAATCGATATTCTTAGCCCAAATGTCGCACGAAATACGCACACCAATAAATGCAATGGTAAGTATGGCTTCCCTTCTAAAGTACGATTTTGAAGAAAATGCAGATGAAGACCAATTGATGAGTTTTGATATATTAGATAGAGCTGGTGCTAGGATAATACGAACAGTCGATTTACTGCTAAACTTATCCGAAATACAAACTGGCACCTACGAAACCACGTTAGAACCAGTGGATATTTATTCTGGTATTCTTTCTAGTATTGTTGCAGAAAATAGAAAAATTGCCGAAAAGAAAAACATTAAACTATCAATAAACAGTAACACACCAGAAACAGAACTAATTGCAGATTCATATACAGTTAATCAAATTTTTGTTCAACTAATAGAGAATGCAATTAAATATACAAAAGAGGGAGCAGTAAATATAAAAATTGAAAGAAACGAATCTGAGCAATTAGTGGTTGAAGTAACAGATACTGGTATAGGAATTGACACCGAGTATCTTCCAAAAATATTTAACCCATTTACTCAAGAAGAGATGGGTTACACAAGAAGGTTTGATGGAAATGGAATTGGATTAACATTAGTAAAAGAATATTGCAAATTAAACAATGCAATAGTTGAAGTAGAAAGCGAAAAAGGAGTTGGCTCAACTTTTAGAGTTACTTTTCAGAAATAATACTATGATAATTATTAGAAGAACTTTTTTACTTTTAATATACAAGGCTTTACATAAACCCAAAAATCATTCTGAATTTTTACGCTGTGTTAATCGAAGTGCATTTCAGAATCTTTGTTTATGTCATAAATTTGTACTAATAGATACTGAAACACTTCAACAAGTTCAGCATGACGCATATTGTTGGATTATGCAAAGGCTTCTATTAAAATTAAAATAGTACCACTATTTAGTGTGGTGTTATTCGTATCTCTTTTATGCAAAAATTTCCAGCACATAAGAATAAAATATGTCAATTATAGCTCTTAATCCTAATCGGCTTTATATTATGAATTAAGATTTAGGAGTAGGATTAAGAAAATTTAGCTTAAAGTAACATCATTGCATGTGAACTGAAGGCAACAAATAAATTACACAAACAGCAATAAACCAACTGCACAATATTAGCCACTCGGCATTCCCTTTTTAATCCAAAATAAAGAAAAAGCACAGTTTTTTAATGGCATATCAATTGAATGTAATATTAAAAAATTAATGAGAGAATACCGTGGCAGAAGAAAAAGAAGAAGTAAAAGTTGAAAAAAAGACATCACCAATAATAAAAATTGTAATTTTTGGTGTTCCTGCATTTATAGTGCAATTAATTTTAGTTTATTTTATTACAGCAAATATTTTAATGAACAAAGCAAGCAGTGGAATTACAAACGGAGAACATGGCGAAGAAGTTACCGCTGAGGAATCGGAGGAAGGTGGCCATGGCGAAGAAGGCGATGGGCATGGAGGTACTGCTGGTCAGTTTATATACTCTGTTGAAGAAATTATTGTAAACCCAGCAAATACAAACGGAAGACAGTTGTTACTTACTGCTTTAGCATTTGATACCAAAGATGAAGCGAGCAGAGCAACATTGGAAGCAAAAGATTTTTTAGTTAAAGATATGATTATATCTGTATTATCTGGCAAAACCACACGATTCTTAAATGATATTTCACAACGAGATTCATTAAGAAACGAAATCTCTCATAAAATTGAGAGTTTTCTTCCCAATGTAAAAATTAACAAAGTTTATTTTAGCAAATATATTTTACAATAGAGCAATAAGAGAATGGCAGAATTATTATCACAATCGGAAATTGATGCGTTACTAAATAACGTAAAGGAGGGAGACTCTGAAGAAGAATTAGAATTAAAAGCTAATTCCAAAGAAATTATTCCTTTCGATTTTAGATTACCAAACAGAATTTCTAAAAACCAATTACGCACTATGCGTAATATTCACGAAAATTTTGCCGAAAGCTTTAGCTCCTTTCTGGTTTCAAAATTACAAACAATTGTAAACATTAATATTATTAGTGTAGATCAAATTTATTATTCAGAGTATGTCCTCTCAGTTTCAAATCCATCGTTTGTTTATACTTTTGATATTGTAGATACAGGCATTAAAGCCATTTTGGAAATTAGCCCAGAGTTTGGAATTACACTTGTTGAACGTTTACTTGGTGGCTCGGGTAGTAGCCAAAAAAGTAGTGAAACTATTACAGCTATTGAAGAAAAAGTAATGGATGTTGTTGTTGATAGAATAATGTTAGACTTAAAAAAATCGTGGGCAACATTTACCGATTACGAATTTAAAGTTGATAAATTTGAACCAAATATTGATTTTGCTCAAATTACCAGCCCTAACGAATCTGTGCTAATTATCTCTTTTGAAGTTGTGCTAGAAGAAAAAAGATATATGATGAACTTCTGTTTTGCAACTTATGCCTTCGATTCTGTTATGGCAAAGTTAACATCGCAATCACTTTCATCAATACGCCCATATAAATATAGAGGAACTACAGCACAAGAAATTATATCAAAAAATCTAAAAATGTCTTCAATTCCGGTTAAAGTTGAATTTGGTAAATCGAAAATTACTTTTAACGAATTAACAAATCTAGAAGTAGGTGATATAATAAAGCTCGATACAAAAATTGAAAACGAGAACACAATTAGTTTTGCTGACAAACCTCTTTATGCTGGAAGACCAGGTATAGTAAATAATAAAAAAGCTATTAAAATAACACGAAAATTAAAATAACGCTTAGTACGAGGAAATAATGGACGAAAATAACGAATTAAATGATGATCTAAATGCTGCCGAAAACAATAATGCACAACCTGACCCCGCTGCATTTTCGAATCCAGATGAAGCACCAGATCAAAATAGAATTTTAACAGATTTAGCCGATTTTGATGACTTAGATGAAACTCAATTTGGTGCCGATGTAGTATCAGAATCATTTGAATTTCTTCAAGATTTAGAAATGAATGTTTACATTGAACTTGGAAGAACTAAAATGCCAATTAAAGATGTTTTAGAGCTAGAACGTGGTTACGTTATTGAACTTAATAAAATGGCAAGTGAACCAGTTGATATTTTTGTTAACAATAAAAAAATTGCCGAAGGTGAAGTAGTTGTAGTTGATAAACATTTTGGAATTAGAATTACAACACTTCACAAAGAAAATAATATTCAAGAGTTAAGCACATGAGCACCGTAGATATTTTAACTACAATATTGCCTTTGTTTTTGGTGGTGGGGTTGCTTTACGCAGCCTTACTTTTTATTAGAAAAAGCGGAATTGCAATGGGTAATAACCAGAACAAATTTTCGCAAATAAAAGTGATTTCAACTCAATCAATCATGAATAAAAAATTTATCTCAATTGTTAAAGTACAAAACTCATACTTGGTTGTAGGCATTGCCGAAAACTCAATAACCTTGCTAAAAGAACTTGACTCTATCGATGATGAAAATGAGAAAACCAAAGTTGAAACAAAACCAAAATTTTCAGAAATACTAAAACAAAATTTAGGAATGAAGTGAAACATTTTTTTAAAATATTATTTGTTGTTTCTATAATTTTTCTTACAACTTCCAATGCTTTTGCACAAAGCAAAACAAGTATCCCTTTTCCTAAAATAGGAATTGATATTGGAAGTGCCAGCACTCCAGAGGATGTATCAACAACATTACAAATTTTATTGTTGATGACAATTCTTTCTCTTGCTCCATCGATACTAATAATGACAACATCGTACTTAAGACTAATAATTGTATTTCATTTTCTTAAAACCGCTCTCGGAACTCAATCGATGCCGCCAAGCCAGTTGCTTGCTGGAATTGCACTCTTTATCACCTTTTTTATTATGGCACCCACTTTTAGTAAAATTAACGACGAGGCTCTTCAACCATTAATGAATGGCGAAATAAAAGTAGAAGAGGCTTTAGATAAAGGGGTTGAACCACTTCGTGTGTTTATGCTCAAAAATGTAAGGGATGAAGAAATAGCCCTTTTTATGGATATGGCAAATATGGAAATGCCCGAAACCAGAGCAGAACTTCCTACTTATGTTCTTCTTCCAGCATTTGCAATTAGCGAACTACGGGCTGGTTTTATAATTGGATTTTTTATTTTTATACCATTTATAATGGTCGATATGATTATTGCATCAATACTGCTATCTATGGGTATGATGATGATTCCACCAATGATGATTTCACTACCGTTCAAAATTTTGCTCTTTATCTTAATTGATGGATGGAGCTTAATAATTGGTTCGGTAATTAGGAGTTTTGGATAGATGACAGAAGAACTAGTTGTAGAAGTTTTAACCGAAGTCTTTTTTACAGTCTTCACAATTTTAACCCCAATTTTAGGGGTTTCGTTAGTAATTGGTATTATAATTTCTGTCTTCCAAGCAGCCACTTCAATTCAGGAAATGACTTTAACTTTTGTTCCAAAAATTTTATTTACAGCCGTAGCAATAATTTTTTTAATTCCTTGGATGATTGAAAAAATGATTGGAATTACTTTGAAGCTCTTTGCAATACTAAGTACAGTGGTTTAGCTATGGAAATATTAGTTACAGATTTTACCCTAATTTTACTAATCTTTATCAGAATTTTTTCTGCATTTGCAGCAACACCCATTTATAGTCACTCCAGCATTCCTACGCAAGTAAAAATTTTTATTGCATTTATTATTGCATTTATAATTTTTAGCATTACAAGTCCTACAAATATTGCAATAGAATTTAACGCTTGGTGGCTCTTTGCAATGGCAATTAAAGAAATTGTAGTTGGATTAATAATTGGTTTTACTTTAAATCTTATTTTTTATGGATTTAGTTTTGCCGGTACTTTTATTGGGTTCGATATGGGACTTGCGATGGCACAAGTAATGAACCCTATTGAAAAAACAAACGGAAATGTTATTGGGCAAGTAATTTACTTTATGGCTTTAATGATTTTTTTTATTCTTAACGGACATCACTACATAATAAGAGCACTAGCCTATTCATTTCAAGTTATACCTATTGGTGAATTTAAAGCAAGTGAAGCACTATTTACTTTGATGATTAAATATTCAGCTTCGGTGTTTATTATAGCAGTAAAAATTGCAGCACCAATTTTAGTTTCATTCTTTTTAATACACGTAGCCGAAGGAGTTTTGGCTAGAATGATACCACAAATGCAAGTCTTTTTTGTTACACAACCATTAAAAATTGGAATAGGATTTATCCTACTTGGCTCAATTCTTCCTGTTTATTTTTATGTAATAAAAAACTTACTTGGAGAATTTGAAAATAAATTATATACTTTAGTTAAGGCAATGGGCTAATTAATGGCAGATAACGAAGGACAAGAAAAAACCGAAGAAGCTACGTCGAAAAAACTAGAAGACACTAGAAATGAAGGACAGGTAGCTAAAAGTCAGGAGTTAGGTTCCTTTGCTATTTTTAGTGGAGGGTTCTTTATTCTGTTTGCCTCCAAATCGTTTATTGCCAATCAAATTGGAGGAATGACGAAATACATTTTTAATTCATTAGATGTTCTTACTCTTAATATGAATATTATTCAATTATACTTTTTAAAAGCATTAGGCTTTTTTGCACTAACAACAGCACCTATCTTGCTTGGACTAATGATAGTAGGCTTTGTTTCTAACGTTGGGCAAGTTGGTTTTAAAATTTCGTTAAAAGCTATGAAACCTAAAATGAGTAAATTCAATATTTTAAAAGGATTTAAAAAACTTTTTTTTTCGTCAACTTCGCTTGTTGAAGTTGCAAAATCACTTGCAAAACTTTTTGTTATAGGAATTTTTACCTACTGGGTTTTGGAGGACTTAATAAAAGATGCTGTGTTATTAATTGACCATTCGGTTTCTGAAATTGTAAATTTTATGATTGAAGCAGCAGTAACTTTAATATTTAAACTTGCAATGGTTTTTGCAGTAATTGCAGCAATAGATTTTATTTTTCAAAAATATAAGCACAAAAAAGATTTGAAGATGAGCAAACAAGAAGTTAAAGACGAAGGTAAGCAAACAGATGGCGACCCCGAAGTAAAAGCTCGTATTAAATCTATACAGTTTGAAATGGCTCGTAAAAGGATGATGCAAGATGTACCTAGTGCTGACGTGGTAATAACAAACCCTACTCACTATGCAATTGCAATAAAATATGAACCAGAAAAAAATGCAGCTCCAAAAGTATTGGCTAAAGGTGTAGATGGAGTAGCACAACGGATTAAAAAAATTGCAGTAGAAAACGGAGTTCCGTTGCACGAAGATAGACCATTGGCAAGAGCACTTTATAAAATTGCAGATGTTGGCGATGAAATTCCAGAAGAATTATTCCAAGCAGTTGCACACATATTAGCACATATTTTTAAACTAAGAAGTTCACGTAAGAGTATTGTATAAATGTTTAGCCTAGGGAAAAATAGCGATATAGTTTTAGCATTTGGGCTTATCTTTATGTTGGGTCTGTTGATAATTCCACTTCCTCCTGTAATCTTGGATTTTCTTCTTGCATTAAATATTACGCTTGCAATACTTGTGCTAATTGTTTCACTCTATATACAATCTCCCCTTGATATATCAGTCTTTCCTGGACTCTTGCTCGTTTTAACCTTATTCCGATTGGGCTTAAACATTAGTTCAACTCGCTTAATTTTAATTGATGGATATGCTGGAAAAGTAATTGAATCTTTTGGATCTTTTGTTGTTGGTGGTAACTATGTTGTTGGGTTCATCATTTTTATTATTTTAGTAATTATTCAGTTTATAGTAATTGTAAAAGGCTCTGGAAGAATATCGGAAGTTTCTGCCCGCTTTACTTTAGATGCAATGCCTGGTAAGCAAATGGCTATTGATGCCGATTTAAATACAGGAGTAATTTCAGAACCAGACGCACGAAAAAGAAGAGAACAAATATCGAGGGAAGCCGAGTTTTATGGTGCAATGGATGGTGCAAGTAAATTTGTAAAGGGAGACGCAATTGCTGGATTATTAATTAATGGGATTAATATTCTTGGCGGATTTATTATTGGAATTGCACAATTAGGAATGACCTTCTCCGATTCGCTTGGTACTTATACCGTTCTTACAATTGGTGATGGTTTGGTTTCACAAATTCCAGCATTAATTATTTCTATTGCTGCTGGTATGGTTGTTACGCGTAGTGCCGCTGGTACTGCACTAGATTTTCAAATTAAAACTCAGCTACTAAACAACCCACGTGTTTTGGGTACTGTTTCAGGAGTTGTTGTTCTTTTTGCTTTTATTCCTGGAATGCCAACAATTCCGTTTCTAATTATTGGTGTTATACTTGGTGTAAGCTCATATTTGAAAAGTAATAAACATGAAGAAGAAGAAAAAGTTGAAACAACTGAAGAAGTTGAAGAAGAAGAGACGGAAGAAAATTTTGAAAAGTATTTACAAGTTGACCCTATTGAAGTTGAAATTGGTTACGGTCTAATTTCCCTTGTGGATGAAGATCAAGGTGGCGATTTATTTCAAAAAATTGCTGCAACCCGTAAGTTTATTGCCCTTGAGTATGGCGTGCTAATTCCACCAGTTAGGGTTAGAGATAATTTACAACTTGAACCAAACAGTTATATTATAAAAATTAAAGGTAACTTAGTAGCAAACGGTGAAATACACACAGATAGATTTTTAGCAATGAACTCGGGTGATGCAGAAGAATCTCTTGTAGGAATTGAAACCACCGACCCCGCTTTTGGAATGCAAAGCTACTGGGTAACAAAAGATGAAAAAGATAAAGCCGATTTGTTGGGCTACACTTTGGTTGATGGAATTTCGGTGCTATCAACTCATTTGCAAGAAACACTAAAAAACAATTTTGATAAAATCCTTTCTCGCCAATCAGTAAAACAGTTGCTCGAAAATCTTAAAAAGAATTATCCTGCAGTTGTTAACGATATTGATGCAGACGCGTTGCCACTTGGCACAATTGAAAAAGTTTTGCAAAATTTATTACGTGAGTTTGTGCCTATTAAAGATTTAGTTCAAATTCTTGAAGCATTAATTGATTATTCCAAAGTAACAAAAAACATAGATGTATTAACAGAATATGCACGCCATTCTATTGGTGATACAATAGCTGGTATTGTTAAAGATGGTAACGGAATAATACATGCAATGGTTATTGGTGAAAATCTTGAAACACTTTTTTCATCAACATTGCAAAACCAAAAAGAAGCTACGCTTACACTTGGCTTAGACCCAGTTACCTTAAACAAGGTAAACGCTAGTCTGCAAGCGGGTATCGATAAATTTTACTCGCTAGGATATAACCCAGTTATAATTACATCAGCTACAATACGTCCATATTTTTACAGACTAATTGCATCATCGTTCTCTGATGTAATAGTTTTATCATATTCGGAATTACCACCTAACGTTGAAATAGAGTTTATAAGCAAATTGGAGATTGGAAGTGAAAATTAAAAAATTTGTTGCTCCTACATTAAAAGAAGCAAGTGCATTAATGAAAAAAGAATTAGGAAACGATGCTTTTATTTTAAGCACTCGCGTTCTAAATAAAAGAACCGATTTAGGAATTCAAAAACATTTTGAAATTACATCTGGTGTTGAAGAAGAACTTGATATGGTTCTTGCAGAGGTTGACAATAAGCATACAAATAAAGAAGAAACTTTTAGTGCTGAGTTAATGAAGTTGCAAAAAAAAGTGTTAGGAAATCAAAGAGCAATTATAAATAGTGGCGATAGCGACACTATTGTTATTGCTCCAAAGCCAAAGAAAAGAAGAAAAATTAGCTCCGACCAATTGAAACAATATGTCGATAAATTAATTTACCAAGAGGTTTCAAAACCTATTATAAAATCAATTGTTAATCAAATAAAAAAATCGGAAGAATTTATAGACCCCACAAACATTGAGGATTATGTAATTACATCGCTCTCATCAATAATTCCTACTACAAGTTTTGAAATTAAAAAACATGGAAAACAAAAAGTTGTTGCTATTGTTGGTCCTACGGGTGTTGGCAAAACCACTTGCATTGCAAAGTTGGCAGCAATTTCCAAAATATTGAATAACCTTAAAATAGGAATTATTTCAATAGACACATACAGACTTGGTGCTATTGACCAACTTCGCATTTTCTCTGAGGTAAGTAGTATTGATATGCTTGTAGCATACGAAGCAAGCGAAATGCCAGGACTAATAAAGAAATTTAGCGATAAAGATTTAATATTTATTGATACGGCTGGACGTGCACAACGTAATTTAACAGAGTTAAAAAAGACAAAAGAATTTTTGGATGTTGTTAATTTGGATGAAACTTATTTAGCTATTAGCGCAACAAACTCTACAAAAAATTTAATTGACGTAACCAAAAAATTTGAAATATTTGATTATAGTGCTTTGGTTGTAACAAAAATTGATGAAGGCGTTGTTTATGGAAATATTCTAAATGTTGCTGTAACATCCAAGAAGCCTCTTATTTATTTAACAAACGGACAAGTAATACCGGATGATATAATTGCAGCAGATTCTGACTTTATAGCTAAAATGGTGGTTACTGGAGAAATATCGTAGTGATTGGACAGGCAAAAAGATTGTCTGAATTAATAAAAAGTGAACCTCATAATTCGGTTGCCACTAATAAAATTATAGCTGTAGCTTCGGGAAAGGGTGGAACTGGAAAATCATTTTTTATTCTTAATTATGCCTCTTTATTATCCTCAATCGGGAAGCGGATTTTATTGATTGACCTCGATTCTAACCTTGCTAACATTGATGTTATGCTTAACATAACTTCCGAAAAAGGCATTGGGGATTTTTTGCAAAATAGGGTTTTGCTAAATGAACTTGTTACAGAAGTTAGACCAAATTTTGATGTAATATTTGGTGATTCAGGTAAGCTAAAACTACCAATTAAAAGAAAGGAGATAATAGATTATCTTTTTGCTAACATTAAAAAACTTGCACAAAATTACGACAAAGTACTTGTAGATACTGGTGCTGGTGTACAAACCGATAATTTATATACTCTTTCAAAAACAGATTACATTGCACTTGTAATTAACCCTGACCCCACTTCTGTGATGGATGGATACGCATTAACAAAACTACTATTTAGTGAGTACGGAAAAAGAGAACTAGGGGTTATTGTAAATAAATGTGATGATGCGGAGGAGGGTAAAATTGCATTTGGTAACTTGAATACAGCAACTTCACATTTTCTTAAAACCAAATTGAAACACTTGGGAACAATCAATTATAGTAGCAATGTGTATAAATCTATAAAAAACCAGGTCCTTTTCTCTGAGGAATATTCTGAAAGTAACCTTGTAAATCAGATTAAAGAAATGATTTTTTAGGGCTATTTACACAAAACCTTCTTAAACACTTTTTATCATTCTAAATTCTGCTGAGTTCTTACAAAGTGAGAACTCAGCCCTAAATCTTACTCTTGCCCCTAATCCCCTTTCGATTAAGGTTATTCAGCAATCTTAAAACTAACGCCCCATCCAACCGCCATCAACGGTAATAACAGAGCCATTAAGATAATTGGATGCAGCAGAGGATAAGAAAACGGCAGTCCCCATAAGGTCTTCGGGGGTTCCCCATTTTGCTTGAGGAATTCTTTCAAGAATTGCTTTGTTTCTATTTACATCCGCACGTAGAGCAGCAGTGTTATCTGTTGCAATGTAGCCTGGAGCAATTGCATTAATGTTAATTCCTTTTGCAGCCCACTCGTTTGAGAATGCTTGTGTTAATTGTTTAACTGCACCTTTGCTTGCAGCATAGCCAGGAACTGTAATGCCACCTTGGAATGATAATAATGATGCAATAAAAACAATCTTGCCACTTCCTCGCTCAACCATATCTTTACCAATTTCTCGGGTAAGAATAAATTGAGCATTTAAATTAACTTCAATTACTTTATCCCAATATTCATCGGAGTGTTCAACAATTGGGTTGCGCATAATTGTTCCAGCATTATTAATTAGAATATCAATTTGTGGAACATCTTTTTTTACGTTATCAATAAATTTATAAAGTGATTTTCTATCTGAGAAATCACTTGTATAGCCATAAAATTTTCTTCCAAGCTTTGTTACAATTTCTTCAATCTCAGAATAATCCTTTTGGGATACGCTAATAATATCGGCACCAGCTTCTGCTAATGCTGTTGCATATCCTTTGCCAATTCCTTTATTACCACCAGTAACAAGGGCGGTTTTCCCATCTAACTTGAAACTATCTAATATCATTTTTTATTCTCTCTACTTTTATTTAACTGTCACTCTCCCCCTGTCCCATGTGTTTTACGGAGAATGCTCCTATCGGTAATCTTTTTACTATATGGGATTCCCAATAAAAACATTTGGGAATGACATCAATTGAATAATCATTTTTTCTTTTAACTTAACAACTTTAGGCACTTATAACTTAGCCACTTTTACTTCATATCC
The DNA here is from genome assembly GCA_947311785.1 of uncultured Ignavibacteriales bacterium. Classification (GTDB taxonomy): domain Bacteria; phylum Bacteroidota; class Ignavibacteria; order Ignavibacteriales; family Melioribacteraceae; genus 1-14-2-50-31-20. The sequence continues at coordinate 17,265 of CAMZLW010000083.1, forward strand.
TTTGTGGCAATAAAATCCATATCATCAAAGTCTTGATTCTCTCCGCCCATTCCCCAAATAAAGGAATAGTTTCTAGTTCCACAGCCAGAATGAATTGACCAACTTGTTGATAGCACAGCCTCTCCATCTCGGATAATTATGTGGCGTGTTTCATCTGGCTTACCCATTAAGTGAGTTACAAAATCGTCTTTACCAAGATTAAAATACATGTAAACTTCCGAGCGTCTTTGGTGTGTGTGTGCTGGCATTGTATTCCAAACAGAACCAACTTCTAACTCTGTTAAACCCATAACCAATTGGCAGGATTTAATTCCACCAGGATAGATGTATTTATTAATTACTCTTTTGTTTGATGTCTCTAAACTACCTAATTCTACAGGGGTTGCGTCTGTAAATTTTGCGTGTGTTGTAGGATATTCTGTGTGTGCAGGATAACTAACAATATAAAATTTTGCTGGAGTTTTAGCTGAGTTGCTTTTGAAGACCACTTTTTTTGAGCCTCTGCCAATGTAAAGGGCATCTTTGTAATCCATTTTGTATGTTTTTTTATCAACAACTATTGAACCCTTGCCACCAATATTTATAACGCCAATTTCTCTACGTTCAGCAAAATATTTTGCAGCCATCTCTTTTTTTGATGCTTTTAATTCCAATTGTTTTTTTACTGGAACAGCAGAGGCAGTAATAGAGCGGTCAATATCTGAATAGACCATTGGAATTTTGTCTTTGTCAAAAAGTTTAATTAAAAAACTTTCTCTTAACTCTTCGGTTGTCATTTGTTTAAAACCCTTTTCATCGGGCGAGTATCTTACTTCCATTCTTTTTTCCTATTCTTTTAATTCAGCTTCGTTTGAAAAAATTAATTGAATTTGTTCTTCGGCAATTCTAAGGTGTTCTACCATGCTGGAGCGTGCACTCTCTGCATCTTGGTCTCTCACAGCTTCATATATTCTATCGTGCCAAACAAGAGCTACATCTGTCGAGTTTTTTAAAACCGAATGTATTCTTGCTTTAATTGGCGGTATTAATTGCTGTAAAGGACGCATTACCAACAAAAACAACATATTTTTTGAAGCAACTGTTAATGAATCATGAAATCCTAAATCGTATTTTGCACTTTTACTTGGATTGTCGTGATATTTATTTAAAAAATCTATATTATCTTTTATTGCTCTTAAATCTTTATCTGTTCTATTTAATGCTGCATAATATGCAATATCAGGCTCAAGAGCTTGTCGTGTATGGATTAAATCTAAAGCATACTCACCATCTAAACGATGCTTAAAAAACTTTAGTATTCCATCGGTAACATTTTTTGACGATAAATTTTTAACAAAAATTCCGCGTCCCTTTTCAACTTCTACAATTCCGTGAGTAACTAAAATTCTAATTGCTTCGCGAACAGAGGTTCTCGAAACTCCAAACTGATCGCAGAGTTCGTGTTCCGAAGGAAGCCTGTCTCCCACGCTAAGCTCTTTGCTTAAAATGGCTTCTTCAATTTTAGTAGCTACTTTCTGGCTAAGTGGTACTCTATCGCCTATATTTTTAAATAACTCTTTAACTGGCATTTGTTTGCTCTTTCTATATTTTTACTACACGGCTTTGCATAACCAAAAAAAATGTGTCATGCTATCCTTTTACCAATTTGAAGTAACCCATTCCTAATCCATCTGTAGGAAATACTTTTACAATATCAGCTCCATTAAAAATTTCTGCTGGCGTGTGCATACACCAATCATTACTGGAGCTTCATTTGAGTGTGCAACCTCAATTAAATCATAATTTGAAATTGGTGAAAACAAAAAATCATATTACATGACTTACTATAGAAATGGTGGCGTTTTCCTCAATTAAGTGTATCAAAATTTAATTGTTTTCTTCAGCACTATGTTTTAATAATACTTTATGTATGACAACATACATAATATTAAAAACAAATCCAACCCACAAGTTTGCAAACTTATTATTCTGCATAAATCATACTATTACCAATATTAAAAGACCAACCATAGTAGAAATAATTGCGGATAGCCCAAGCAATTTAGAAGCATTCATCATATCAATAAGAGATGCAAACTCAAATTCATTTCCAATATGTTTTTTGTGAACAACACCAAACGGATAGTAAACTGAACCACCTAATTTAACATTTAATGCTCCAGCAACAGCACTTTCGGGATGTGCCGAGTTTGGGGATGTATGATTCAATCTATCTCTTTTTGCAATTCGCAAACTACTTTTTGCATCAAACCCAATTAGCATAGCGGAAAACGAAATAATAAAAATACTCAATCGTGCTGGAATATAATTTAGAATATCATCAAACCTTGCACTAACCTTTCCAAATAATTCATACTTTTCGTTTCTATATCCAACCATAGAATCGAGTGTGTTAGTAACTCTATATAGATAAACAAAGGAAATTCCGAATAATAATTGTAGATGAAAATAATTGTAGATGAAAATAATCTCCAACAAAGCTACCAATAGTAAACCAAAATATTGGGGATAAAATACCATCAACAAAGTTTTCGGCAACACTTTCGATAGTTGCTTTTATTATTTCAATTTCGTTCAACAATTCAACATCCCTACCAACAATATTTGAGAGAGATTGCTTTGCCTTATTAAGGTTTTTGTTCTGCAGGTGTTTTGCAATCTCTTTTGAATAAAGAAGCAAGCCACGAAACCCAATTGCAGAATAAAATAAAAACAAAAGGGACAGAAAAACAAGAGGTTGAAAAAAAAGCACAAGCACAAAATAGAGTGAGACTACAATTGAAATAGCTACAGACAAAGAGAGTAAAAGTAAAATTGCACCACCCCAAAAACCGTTTAAGCCAATACGCCGTAGTCCATTTTCGATTATTAAAATTATGTTACCAATTAATCTAACTGGATGGAGTTTATATTGTGGATCTGCAAAGAGAAAATCGGCACCTGCGGATAGGAACAAAAGTAATGCAGAACTAATCATAAATATTTCTCAATAGATTTTTTAATAGTTATGAATAACTTTTGGTTTTCGTTTTTACTTAAAATTGCAAAACGAAAATAGTTATCTGAGAGATGTTTAAAGTTTCGTGCATCTCTAACATACAAGCCGTTGGTTAGTAGTTCTCGTTGCAAATCATCCAAGTTGTTTGTGGCATTCCAACGAGCAAGAAAAAAATTTGAGTTTGTTGGAAATATTTTTATCCCAGCTAAATTAGAATATTCTATAAATAGTTTTTTACGTTCAGCAGAAAAATATTGTTCTGTTTTTTCAACAAAACTTTTGCTATCTCTTAGATATTCTACTAATATTTCAGCCGGTCGGTTAATGCTCCAAAGAGATTTTTCGGTTTCTAATTTTGAAATAATTTTATTGTTTGCAATTACAGCACCTAGCCTAAGCCCAGGCACTGTATAATATTTTGTAAGTGAATGAAACAGAATTATATTACTTATAATATTTGATTTTAAAAAACTTTGCTCTTCATAATTATCAACAAACTGAATAAATGCTTCATCAAGTAATATCCATTTTGTTGGGTTTTCTTTTGAAAGAAAAAGTATCTCATCCTTTGAAAACATTGCACCAGTTGGGTTGTTTGGATGTCCAATAAATACTGCATCAGCATAGTTTAATTTTTTATTAATTAAATCTATTGGTGGCATTGCAAAACCGTTATCAGAACTTGCATGAACGTCTATGATGGTTGTTCCTGAAATGGTTGCTGCTTGGGAGTAATCATTAAAAGAAGGAGAAATAATTACAATGTTTTTTAAGGATAGTTTTTGTAATACAAAATAGATAAGTTCTGTAGAGCCATTGCCTGGTAAAACGTTAGAGCTATCAATGCCAAACATATCTTCGTAATATTTTTTTACACCTATTCCATTTTGCGAGGGATATTTTTTTACTTCATCAAAAAGTGAGTTCCAAATTTTCTTAACAATTGGTGGTGGTCCAAGCGGATTTACATTAACACTAAAATCTACTATCTCTTTTTGTGGAACTCCTAACCGTTTAAAATCTGCCTTATAATTTCCGCCGTGTATATAATCTTTTTCTGAAGCCATTAATTAAATTCCTAACAAGGTATTTACTTTTATCATATCCATATTTTCAGCGTAGTGTTGAGCTAATAAATTATACTGCTTGTTTTTGAATTCTTTTATTTCAACATCGTTTGCAGTTGCTTTAGCTACTACTGCACTGGGTTTAAGTTTTTGTAATATGGTTCTTCTAAAATTATTTTCATCAAATAATCCATGGATGTAGCAACCCCAAATGTTTCCTTCTTTGTTACTTGCACCATCAAAGTGCTGTGCCTCTTTATTATTCATTTCAGTAATTCTAATAATGGAGTTGCAGTTATCCCCAATATTAGTTTGCCCAAGATGGATTTCATATCCACTAATTATAGTATTGTTATATAAATATTTTCCCTTAACTTGTGCCAATGTTTTATTCTCTTCGAGTGTTGTTTCCACATTCAAGAGGTTAAATCCTGTGGTAGAGCCAACATCTCCTTCCATACCTAGTGGGTCGTTAATTGTTTTACCCAACATTTGAAAGCCTCCGCATATTCCAATAATATTACCACAGTTTTTTGCATACTGCTGAATGTGGCTTTCCCATCCTATTTTTCTCATCCACTCAATATCGAAGCGTGCATTTTTAGTGCCTGGAATTATTATTAAATCGAAACTATCTAAAGGCTCTGGATGATACAAATAAATTAACTCAACAGAAGCATCACGTTGTAGTGGAGCAACATCTGTAAAATTAGAAATGTGAGGGAGTTTAAATACTCCTATTTTAATTTTTTCATTTTCAAATGTTCTTTCACTTTTTACTCTGGCATCAAGAACAACACCATCTTCTGAATCGATATCAATGTTATAGAAATATGGAATTAAACCAAGCACAGGAACTCCAGTCTCTGCCTCAATATATTTAATTCCATCATCAAAAAGAGTTGCATCACCCCTAAATTTATTGATGATAATGCCTTTTACTAATTTACGGTCTTCGGGCGATATTATATTTAGCGTTCCAATAATTTGAGCAAACACACCACCTCGGTCAATATCTGCAACAAGTATCACATCCGCATTGGCTTTGTGTGCCATTCTAAAATTTACAATATCTCGTTTACGTAAGTTAATTTCTGCACACGAACCAGCTCCCTCCATCACAATAAATTCATATTTGTTTTTTAATCTTTCTAAACTTTCGGATGCTTTGCCAAACAGGTAATCTGTATTGCCCCAATATTCTGTGGATAATTTATTCCCACTAGCTTTGCCTTGCAAAATAACTTGCGAACAATTATCGGCAGAGGGCTTTAGCAACACAGGGTTCATATCGGTATGTGGTTCAACACAAGCAGCTTCTGCTTGCACAACTTGTGCACGTCCCATCTCACCACCCTCTTTGGTAACAAAGGAATTATTAGACATATTTTGTGCTTTATAGGGTGCAACACTTTTGCCTACATTTCTTAACAACCTGCAAAAGGCAGTAGCCACAATGCTTTTGCCAACATCGGAACCAGTACCAAGTATTGAAATAGCTTTTGAGTTTTTCATAGTTTTGTAAAAATATTTATAGAATTATAAAATAGTGCAACAGCAAACAACATTGAAATTTCAACAAATTCCGAACCAGCTCCGAGTAAATCTCCTGTTATACCACTAAAATATTTTTTGCACCATTGTTTCCAAAGAGATGCAAATAGAAATCCTAAAAAGAAAATTAGTATTGCAGAGATACTTCCAACAAAATAAAGCAACACTATACTTACTATAAATGCAATAATTAAATGTTTCTTTGTAGCACCTTTAATTATTGGTTCGCCAGTTCCACCCTCTGCACGTGCGTATGATAGCGATACAGATAAATAGACCATTGAGAATCTGGAAGAAATGTAAGCTGTAAATAATCCAATTATGGCTAAGTTTAAATCAAGCAACTTAACAACTGCAATCCATTTTACAAGTAGCAAGAGTGAAATTGCAACAACACCAAAAGCCCCACTATTTGAATCTTTCATTATAGCTAACATTCTTTCTTTGTTTGGTTTAACTCCGAGTGAATCAGCCCAGTCGGCAAATCCGTCAAGGTGCAAAGCCCCAGTGAGGATTGTTCCGCAAAGTATTATTAAAAAAGCAACCCCTTCATTCCAGTTGGGGCTTAAAATTTTATTAAAAAAGAAAACTATTCCACTTAAAAATGTAGCAAGTAAAAATCCTACAACAGGAAACCAAGTTAAAGAAGATGCAAGTTTTTTTGCATCCTTACCCCAAATGGGAATTCGTGTTAAAGTCCGCATTGCTGAAACAAATCCGTTAATCATTATTTGAAACTCCAGCAGAATCAAACGTAGCCATTTCGTTATATATTTTAACAGATGCTTCAATTAAACTAATTGTTAATGCTGCACCGGTTCCTTCGCCCAATCTCATATTTAAGTCTATAGTTGGTTCAACATTAAATAAGCTATAAAATGTTTTATGTCCTTTCTCGGCTGATTTATGGCTATAAAATAAATAGTCATTAATTTCCGAATTCATTTTACAAGCCACTAATGCTGCTGCTGAAGAAATAAACCCATCTACAACAATTGGAATTTGATTTGATGCGGCTCCAATAATTAACCCAACAATTCCAGCAATTTCTAAACCACCAATGGCAGCAAGGGTGTTTAGTGGAGTTGTCAAATTATTTTTGTTCACATCAAGTACTTTTTTAATTATAGCAATTTTGTTTTGTAATTGGTCATCGTTAATCCCGGTTCCGCGTCCCGTTATTTTTTCTACACTACATGGCAAGAGTGTTGCAAAAAGTGCAGAAGCAGATGTGGTATTCCCAATTCCCATTTCGCCGGTTCCAAGAATATTAATTCCATCAGCTTTTGCGTTTTCGGCAAGTTTTATACCAACCTCAATTGCTTGCACTGTTTCATCTACAGTCATGGCAGTTCCTATAGCCATATTATCTGTTCCACTTTTAACTTTGTAGCTTAATAACTCTGGATGTTCTAAGGTACCATCAACACCTACATCCACAACTTTTAAATCAGCCCCAATGTGTTTTGCAAGCACACTAATTGCAGCTCCGCCACCAAGTATATTATAAACCATCTGAACTGTTACCTCTTTGGGAAATGCCGATACACCTTCGGCTGTAACCCCGTGGTCTCCTGCAAAAAGAACAATTCTTTTCTTCTCTAATTTTGGATTGGTAGTATTTGTTGTTAAACAATATTGCATTGCCATATCTTCTAGTTTACCAAGGCTACCAATAGGTTTTGTTAACGAGTTTAAATGATTTTGAATGTCATTTTTAAAATTTTTAGGAATTGGTTTAATTGATTGTAAAGATGCATTAAGTCTGTTCATTAGTTATCCTTTAATATTTATTGAAATTCCACTAACCATTAGTATTGCTTCATCTGCAATACTGGCAAGCCTTTGGTTGACAAACCCCGCAAGGTCTCTATAATGGCGAGATAATTTATTTTCTGGTATTATTCCCATACCTACTTCGTTTGTTACAATAATAATATCGCATTTTGCATTAGGGAGTATTTTGTAAAAATCATTTAACTCGCAAAATTCTGTTTTATCTTCACCATCTTTGAATAATAAATTTCCGAGCCAAACAGATATACAATCAATTATAATTACTTCAACTTTTGTTTCAAGTTCTGCAATTGCTTTGTGTAGATTATGTGGTTCTTCGATTGTAATAAAATTATTTTTTCTTTCTTCCTGATGTTTTTTAATTCTGCTTTTCATTTCATCATCAAATGGTATTGCCGTAGCAATAAAGCCACGCTTTTCGTAATTCATTGCCCTCGTAAGTGCATATCTACTTTTACCACTTCGTGAACCACCAGTTATAAATGTTATTTTACTCATTTTAAATATCCTTTTAAAATATTTTTCGAAGCAATAAAATCAGATTCACTAAATATCTCTATTGTTACAATTCTGTTTTTAATTTTATGTTTTGTTAGCGTTAAAATTATATATTCCATTGTCGATTTTGGTAAGTGGCTTATATCCTTATGGTCTTTACCCTCAACTATACCGTGCAAATGTATAACTTTAGTTTTATCCAAATATTTTATTAGATGCTCTTCAAAAGAGAAACCATAAATTATTAAATGTCCTATATCTAAACAGACTGAAAGATTAAATTCATTAATTAAGTCATCCAAATAATGGAATGGATAGCTTAATGTTTCAATGCAAAGTAATGTAGGGTCAACCCCACTTTGAATTAGTTCCACAATAGATTTTCGTAATGAAGGCAACCAATCCTCTATTGTTTCTGTTGAGCCTTCGCCCATTATATTTGGATTGCCCGTTAGGTGTAAAATGTATGCGAGTGGATTAACCGCACTCATTAAATTTATTGTACGTAAACATTTTTGCACAGAATTAGTTCGCATAGATTCATCCAATGCACCAAGTGCAATATCTACTGGCAAATGAATGTTATATGTCAAATTGTTTTTGTTTGCAAGTCTTTTCATTTCGCTAATAGTGTTACTATCAGGAAGGTTTGAAATTTCGTCTGATTCAAAAAGAAGTATTTCAATATCATCTACTTTATTCGCTAAATATTTTATGTTCGGAATAATTTTATCTGGAATAATGTATGATGAAGTTCCTATACGGAATGGAAATTTGTTTTTAATGCTCATATTTATTTTTCAATTCCTACACGAGCCACTACACCTTTTTGGTAGTAGTGTTTAACCTCTTTCATTTCAGTAACCAAATCTGCTTTTTCAATTACATTAGGAGAGGCATATCGCCCTGTAATTATAAGCTCAATACCACTTGGCTTGTTCTCCATCAGTTCAATTAAATCATCTTCATCAATAAGATTATAAGAAATAGCAATGTTGATTTCATCAAGAATTATCAAATCATATTTTTCCGATTTTACAATTTGTCTAATTTCCTCGAACCCATGTTGTGCAATATCAATATCCTCTTGCTTAGATTTTCTTTTAATAAAACAACCTCTACCATATTGTTTTAGAGTAATTGAATCATCAAATTTTTTTATTGCATCTAACTCGCTATACTTCATCCCTTTTACAAATTGTGCAATGTATGTTTTTAACCCAGCACCAGTAGCACGTAGTGCAAGACCAAATGCAGCCGTAGTTTTGCCTTTCCCATCGCCTGTATAAACATGTATGTAACCTTTCATATATTCCTTTGTGTGTAGTTTTAAAAATTTTGTTGTTAGATACTATTATTGTTTGAACTCTTAATTAGCAACCAAATAAAAAATGGCCCTCCAAGTAGAGCGGTAATTACTCCTACTGGTATTTCTGCAGGAGCAATTAATATTCGCGAAAGAGTATCGCACAAAACCAAAAATGCACCACCAAATATTATGTTAAGCAGAACAAGGTAACGGTGATCGGCTCCAATAATTAAACGTGATATATGTGGCACCATCATACCCACAAAACCAATTGGGCCAACAACAGATATTACTCCACTAACCATAAGGGAGGTAGCAAAAAATAAAATGTTCTTAACTTTACTTAACGAAACTCCACGGCTTACAGCAACATCTTCACCAAGCGTAAGTAAGTTAAGCTCTGTTGAAAGCAGTATAATAATTATGGTTCCAATAATAATAAATGGAATGACGTTGTAAATATCTGAATATCCAATAACCTCGAACCCACCCATTAGCCAGCGTATTATCCGAAAAGAGTTAGTAAAATCACTTATAAACTGTATGAATAAAATAAAGCTTGAAAAGAAAAAATTTATTGCAACACCAGCCAACAACATAGTTCCAACAGGGAAACCTTTTTTGACTTTGGATAAAATATAAACAAGCATAATAGAAACTAAGGCTCCTGCAAAAGCAAACAATGTTTGTCCAGAAATTCCTAGTAGGGAAAAAATAAATCCTATTTTAACATAAAGGGCAGCACCAAAAGCAGCACCGCTCGAAACCCCCAAGGTAAAGGGTGTTGCAAGTGCATTACGAAACATTGCTTGGAACGCCATACCGCTAATTGCCAATGCTGACCCAGAGATAAATGCTATCAAAATTCGTGGAACTCTAATTCGCCAAAAGATATCAGAGTGAATGTTTGAAGAATCAAAATTTAGTATTGTATCAAATGGAATTTTTTCCATTCCGATAAATGGAGTTAATGCAAGTACTAACAAGGCCAATAGAGAAAACAAAAGCAAAAGAAATTTTTTATTCATAATTAAACTACCTCAGGAACAATTATTGATTTTTCCGAAGCAGGGTGCTTAATAAAAGTAAATTTTTTATTGTATGCTTTTTCTAAAATATTATTTTTTGTAATATCCACCGAATTACCATAAAAATCTAATTTACCATTTTTAATTAGGGCGATTCTGTTACTATTTAAGATTGCACTATTAATATTATGTGTTACAGTTACAATTGTTTTATTTGTTTCTTGATGAATAGTTTTTAGTATTTGATAAACATTATGTTCGTGTTTGGGGTCTAGAAATGTTGCTGGTTCATCCAATAATATTACCTCGCCCCCTTGTGCAAAGGCTGCAGCTATAAAAATCATTTGCTTTTCGCCACCACTCAGAGTATTCATAAATCTGTTAGCAAGGTTAGTTGTGTTTGTAATATCAAATGCACTTGCAACGGCTTTGGTATCTGCGGCAGTAACGGACGAGAAACGACTAAGATGCGGATAACGAGCAAGCATAAGAAACTCTTTTGCTGTAAAGGGAAAATTTGTTTCGTTTATTTGTGGAACATAACTTATCTGTGAAGCTAATTTTTTTTGTGGAATTTTTTCAATTGGTTGTTCTTTGAAAAATATTTTATTTACAGGCGATTGGTAAATTTTTATTAAACACTTTATTAATGTGGTTTTGCCACCACCATTTGGCCCTATAATAGATAGATAATCTCCCTCATAAATTTTTAAAGATAACGATTTAAGAATTTCTTTTTTAGAAATTGAAAAAGATAAATTTTCTATATTAAAAAGAATTTTACTCAACTATCTTTGTCCAATCTATTTCTGGATGAATTACTTTTGTTAAATCTTTAAGAAGTAATACAAATCGAGGTCCTGGAATTACTATATAATCGGAACTTAAAATTGATATTTGTTTATTCTTTACAGCTCTTATATTTCCTAAACTATTCCATTCCTTCAATACCATTGCTTCTTCTATATTACTACTTTTAAGATCTGTAACTAAATCAACAATTACTTCGGGGTTCAAATGTATTAAACCTTCTGCCGATAATTTTGGATATGCAAGGTTAGGATTTTCAAACGCATTTACTCCACCTGCAATATCTATCAACTCGCTAAAATATGTTGTTCTACCAGCAACATAAACATCTTTTAATGTTCCGCTACCCATTGTTCGCCCAATAGATATAATGGTTGTGGGCTTTTGCAAGTTTTTTGTTTTTTCTTTTATTTGTGCAATTATGGAATTAATATTTGAAACCAATTTATTTGCTTTCTCTTTTGCACCGCATACATTTCCTATTGTAATAATAGAGTTAAGTATGTTGCTAATTGTTTTGTTGTTTACTTCAAGATAGGTTATGTTTAATTCGTTTAAATAACTTTTTACCTTTTCGTGTTCAGGTAATAAAATTACTAAATCAGGTTTCAGGGCAATAAGTGCTTCGTAATTTGGGTCAACATATCCACCAACTTCCATAATTGTTTTTGTAGCTTCCGGATAGTTACAATATCTTGTTCTTCCAACCACTTTATCTCCAAGCCCAATGGCAAAAAGAGTTTCGGTAATACTTGGGGAAAGTGTTATTATTCTTTCAATTCCACTCTGCTTTTTTATACTGTTGGAAGATGAAGACACATCAACAAAAACAACAGCTATAATTCCTACAATAACAATAAAAGATAATATGTATAATAATTTTTTAATATCTATTCCTTTTTATTTAACAAAGAAATTAAGAATAATTTTATCTAAATATGGAGGTGCTTAAATGCACCTCCTAAAAAGACAAAACTATTTTGTGTAATTATAAATGGCAACAGCACTAGTTCCATTTCCTACAACATCAGAAACCCAACTGATAGCATTGGTTTTAACATCAAACTTTTGAACAAAACCATCGCCTGCCCAAACGGTCATGTATGGTAACCACAATACATTTTTGTCTTTATCATAAGTCATTCCACTTAAATTTGCTCCAACTTTTATTGGATTGTCTCCGCCATTTATAACCGCTTTGCTGGAGGCGTTGTATGAATAAAGAAAACCATTTGTTCCATCACCCCATGCGGAGCAGTAACCAATACCATCTTTTGTAATTTCAATATCGCCTGGTGAACCACCCAGAATAACTGAATCTACTACCGTTGCAGAGCTAACATCAACAATTGCAATTTTTCCAAAGTTGGTTGTATAATCGCCAGTAGAAACTACATGTAGTTTCCCATCAGGGGCAAATATTAAATCTTGCGAATTTTTAAATGTTGAAATTGTGTTTACAACAGCATCAGTAGTAGTGTTTATAATTGATACTGACGATTCAGCATATGGTTGCCCCCAGCCAGCGTATCCAGTATTAGCAACATAGAGTTTACCTTTTTTATATACCATTCCTTCTGGCGATTGACCTACATCAATTTTTTTTGTTACTAAACCTGTAGTTAAATTAATAACAGCAACAGTATTTGTTTTTAGATTAGAAACATATGCTTTTGTTTTACTTGCAAATGTTATATCCCAAGGATTATCCCCAGCTTCTAATGCAATTGTTTGTAAAATTTCATTGTCTTTCTTTGGGTCAACAATTTTTATGTTGTCATCACCAGAGCTTACAATGTAAATTCTGTCGTCATATATTCTTACCCTGTTTGGAATTTCTCCAGTTAAAACTATGTTTTTTACAATTGTTGTATCGTCCATATTTATTTTAGAAAGTGTTTTTGCAGAGCCATTCATTACATATAATGTTGTTGCCCCGTTCTCTACTGGTGGGTTTACTGTTGAATCTTCACATCCAATAAAAATAAATATTAGTAAAAATGCAGCTGTTGTTAAAAAGTGTTTCATGTTTTTCTCCTTTTGTTAATTATTTAATTAATATGTTAAAATTATTCCTAATCTAAATTCACGTCCTGGTATGGGATAACCATTAACAATTTGATAATCGTCATTGGCAAGATTATTAATTGAAAATTTTACAATTGTGTTTAATTTCCAGATATCTATTTTTTGCAACAAAGCTAAATCAATTACATTATAGTATGGCAGTTCAACCGTATTTGCTACTGTAACAAAGCGTTTGCCCACAAATCTGTAATTAATTTTACCACTAAAATTTTTATGCTCCAGATTTACACCAACTTTAACTGAGTGTTGTGGGCGGTATGGAATTATTTTATTGTGTGTTGTTTCGTTATTGTTTTTATCCAAGGGTTGCAAATATGTGTAGCTAATTAAAAATCCAAGATGATTATTTGGTAATTGATAATTTAGCGAATACTCTTGCCCAGTAATATCTGCATCGTTATTAAAAGGACGAAAAACTTCAAAGCTACCAAGTTTCCAAACAATCATATCCTCGATGGAATAATTGTAAAAGGTTGCTTCGCCTTTAAATTTTCCGTAAAAATTTAATTCCCAACCAATTCCAACTTCTTTATTTAAACTTTTTTCTGGTAACAAATCGGGCTTACCCTCTATACGCACATCCTGATAAAATAAATCGGAAAAAGTAGGTACACGAAAAGACCTTGATATACTTGACTTTAAATAGAGTTGCTGTTTTTTGCCAATTGAAACATAGGCAGAAACAGAAGGAGACCATTGGTTTTCAAATCGGTGTAATTTGCCACTACTCATTCTCATTTCATCGTAGCGAATTGATGGCGAAATCAAAAAATCATTAAATACTCCAGGTAATTTAATTCTAAATTCTTGATGTAAAAATAAACCGTGCGAGATATCTGTTGCACTATTAATTGGCAATTTTAAGGTAGCTCTATAATTTTTATCATTATAATTAAGCCACTTACCATTATATCCACCAGTAATATCAAGCCATTCCGAAGGTTCGTAATAAATTGTAGAATTTAATACTGTAGTATTTGTTTTATATTCATAGTGATAACGCGAGTATCGTTTATACTCTGGCAAAGCATCATCGGGGTAAAGGTTACTGTTTTCGGTTGTGCTTTGCAAATAGTTATAATTCAAATCCCAAACAAATTTATCAAGTGTTGCCTTAATGCTTGCACCAAAATTTGCAGAATTGTTTTTAGACCTTGCGTAAGCTGTTAAAGCCTTTGTTTTACCTGGTATTCCTCTATCTGAAGTTAGCTTTTGAGTATTAACTGAAAGATGTATTTTATTAAAATTATAATTTACGCGGGCAAATATATTTTCTGAACTTATGTCTGCATTTAATCGTGAAGCTTCAACCTCGTTTCCACTTGTGTTAAAGTGTTTGTATTTATAATCTCCTTTGCTATCCAACTGGTTGTAAGATAAATAGTAACTCAAATTTTTATAATTACCCGAAATATTTGGCTCAATATTTAAGTACCCAAAAGAACCACCTGTAAAATTTATTTTATATTCGTTCTTAAAAGTTTTTTTTGTAATAATATTTATTGCACCTCCAATAGCACCACTACCAAATTTTGAAGAACTTCCGCCCTCGTAAACTTCTATTTTTTCTACTATGTTAATTGGAATGGAAGATAAATTGGCACTTCCTCCAAATTGGTTGTTTAACGAAATTCCATCTAACAAAACCAAAACTTGATTTGCTTGGCTACCTCGTATTGATATTTTTTTACTGCTTCCAACACCTCCTGTGGATTGAATTTCTACACCAGAGGTTTGCTCTAAAACTTCTGCAACCGATTGATAATTATTTTTCTGTATATCCTCGCTTGTATAATTTATTATATTTTTAAAACTATTATTTCCCATGCCTGAAACAAGAACTTCATTCAATTTGTTTTCAGATTGCATTAAATAAATATTCAACTCCGTTGGCTGGTCTCTTAAAACAATAACTTCGGAAACGGTTTTGCTTTTGTAACCAATGTAGCTTGCACTTATTGAATATACGCCTGTGAACAAATTATCAAACTGAAAATATCCAAACTGATTCGTTGATGTTCCTATCCCAGTTCCATCAATCATTATATTTGTGCCAACTAATGGTGCTTTGGATTTGCCATCATAAACATATCCAAATATTTTTTTTGTAGATTGTCCGCAGAGTATAACTCCAAAAATTTGAAGTAACACAAACACTACTGATATATTTTTAATGAATTTTATTGTCATCTATTGTATATAAATTGATCGTGGAGAAAACGAGGGGAGTGTAAACGATTGGGCATAAACGAAAAAACCCCAACCATTACACAGAAAAGTTGGGGTTTATAAAATTTAAACCATTACCACACCTTATTCCACGAAGGTTAATTAGTAAAACTTCTTTTGGCAGGTCTCCTGACTTTAAGCATCAAACCTAATTGTTGTAACCTTCCCATCTAAAAATAAGACAGTGGTTGAAAACATATTTTGTTTTCTTTACAACTTTCGTAACTTAACTACAGTAGCGGGGCTGTAACGGATTTTCACCGTTTTCCCTATTATCCCAATTGGGCACCGAAAGATTATCTAATATTATTTAAGAACATTTTTATAAAAAACAAATATAGGTATTCTGTTACTTTGTTATTTTAAAAACTTATATCCCTTTATTAAATAAAGGAATAAATCCATTTAACACCTTTCATTTACCAAATTCAATTACTATTTTTGATTCTCAAAAATGGGAAAGAGATATAATATGCTATTAATAGAAGTTATACCAAATAAATGTGATTTCTGCGGTTGCTGTGTTGGCGTTTGCCCCGAAGATGCAATTGAATTGAAAGAAGCAGAAATAAAAATAATTGAGGATTTATGCACAAATTGTTCAAAATGCGTTTGGGCTTGTCCTATAGAAGTTTTAAAATTTAATAAACCACAAAAGAAAGGTTAATCGAAAGATTATTCCGCCAAGAAAAGCGGAACAGGTAAATATATATGAAAAATGAATATGATGTAATTGTTGTTGGTGGTGGTCCCGCTGGTTCTACTGCTGCACGCTTTGCCGTAGAGCAGGGTGCTTCGGTTTTAATGTTAGAAAAAGATAGAGATATTGGTTACCCTGTGCGTTGTGGCGAAGCGGTTAGCAGAGCAGGAATAGAGGAGTTTATTGAACCAGATGATGCTTTTATTTCGGCAACAATAGATAAATTTGGAATGGTTGCACCCGATGGAACAGAGGTAGTTTTACCACTTGAGCAAATTGGCTACGTTTTAGAACGAAGAATTTTTGATTACGAGGTTGCTAAACTAGCTGCAAATAAAGGGGCTGAAATTGTAACACGAGCATACGTAAACGGATTACTTTTTGAGGATAAAAAAGTTAGCGGTGTTAAGTTTGAACACAAAGGCGAGCAACACGAACTGAAAGCAAAAGTTGTTATTGCAGCTGATGGTGTTGAATCCCGCGTAGGACGTTGGGCAGGAATTAAAACTTACATTGATTTTAGAGAAATGGAAAGTTGTGTTCAAATTACGGCTTCTAATATTGATGTTGACCCCAACACACTCCTTTTTTATTTTGGAAAGGATGTTGCACCTGAAGGATATTTTTGGATTTTTCCTAAACGAAATAAATCAGCTAATATTGGCTTAGGTGTTAGCGGAGAGATTGGAAAGAAAAAATCTGCCCAAAAATATTTGGATGAGTTTATGAATAATCATTATCCTAATGCCCCATTTTTAACACAGATTGCTGGCGGTGTTCCGTCATCAATTACGTTAGAAAAAATTTCGGCTCCAGGAATTATTCTCGTTGGTGATGCTGCACGTCAAGTTAATCCTCTTTCGGGCGGAGGCATTGTTAGCGGTATGATTGGCGGAAAAATTGGCGGAAAAATTGTAGGTAAAGCTATTAAAAATAATGACTTAAACCACATTTTAACTTACGATAAAGCGTGGGGTGATAGACTTGGAAAACGTCATGAAATTTTTGATAGAATTAAAGATGGAATTTACAATTTTAGTGATGAGAAATTTAATAGCATCGCACACGCCTTTGTTAAAGTGCCATTTGAAAAACGAACATTGGGCAAACTATTTAAAACTGCCTTGTTAAATAAACCATCATTACTGATTGACATCGCAAAAGTATTTATAGTAAAATAGTTGTAACTCAAATTTATATGAAAAAAATAATTTTAGAATTACTTACTGAATTTTACAATTTAATTGCAGAAAATTGGATAGCTAAGTTACAACTTAATTTTGGCACCAAGTTATCCAAAAGTGAGATGTCAACATTTGTAAATGCCAGCTTGCAAAGTTTAATTGAAGTAATTAATACTGCCGAGTATATTACTATTGACCATTACCTAATTGATTCTTACAGACTATTTACAAAAGCAAAGTTAAATCTTTTGGAAGTGAGTCAAACATTTAGTTTGGGGCGTTTTGCACTTTTACATAATCTTAACAAGACAGATGGAGACAAACATGACCCACTAATTATAATGGGTTTTTTAGATGAAGTGATTGAACAAATATTTGCACGCTACTCAATGCTTTATCAAAACACACAAATTAAAGAGGTTAAACAAGAAAGAGATAGGTTGGCAAAAAAGCTAGATTTAAACCAACAACATTTAAACACAATCTTGTATAAATCAGATACAGCAATTGCAGTAATAAATTGTGATGAAAAATTTGTTTCGTGGAATCACGGAGCAGAAAAAATGTTTGGATATTCTGAAAGCGAAATAATAAACCAGCCATCAACATTTTTAATGCCCAACGATGAAAAGTTCATTAGAGAATTAGAATACATAATTTCAGAAACTAAAAATAATGGTAGCGTTCAAATTGTTGATACCAAACGAAAAACAAAAAGTGGGAAAATTATTCCTGTACAACTTAAGGTAACACAAATGCAAACGGCAGAGGGTTTCAACTGTGGAAGAACAATGATAATGCAAGACGTTTCACAAGTTAAACAACTTCAACAACAAGTTGACCAATCGGAAAAGCTTGCTGTTATTGGACAGTTAGCCGCTGGCGTTGCTCACGAAATAGGAAATCCACTTACCTCAATTTCTGCTCTCGTGCAGATACTTCAACGCAAAAGCCAGGATGCAAACTTAACCGAACAGTTAATTACCATCAAAGACAACATAGATCGCATCTCTAAAATTGTACGAGAATTGGTCGATTTTTCAAGACCATCTGGCGAAGACAAAGAACTGCTTCAAGTAAACGATGTTGTAAAAACTGCCGTTGGTATTGTAAAATATGATAAGCGTGTAAAAAATGTTGAGTTTAAAACCCATTTTTCAAAACACATTCCAACTCTATTTGCAGTGCCAGACCAGCTTTTACAGGTTTACGTTAATATTTTAATAAATGCCTTAGACGCAATTAATGGCGAAGGAAAAATTGAGGTTACAACTTACCTAGATGATGTTTATATTTCTACCGACATAAAAGATGATGGCTGTGGAATGACCGAAGAAGTTAAAAACAAAATATTTAATCCATTTTATACAACAAAGCAAGTAGGCAAAGGAACAGGCTTAGGGCTTTCGGTAAGTTATGGAATAATAAAAAAAATGCACGGAAAAATTTTAGTTGAAAGCAAAATAAATAATGGTTCTGTTTTTACTGTTAAACTTCTATCTTAAAATTATAAGGAATACTTATGGCTACATCTGTTTTAATTGTTGACGACGAAAGAGCAATACGAGATTCGATACAAATTGTACTTGCAGACGAAGGCTACAAAACCGAAACATCCAGCGACGGTAAAGATGCTCTATTCAAAATAAAAGATAATAATTATGACGTTGTAATTACCGACATAAAAATGCCAAACATGGATGGAATGGAATTATTAAAAGAAGCATCAAAAATAAGCCCCGATACATTTTTTATTATCATGACTGCATATGCCTCAGTAAAAACAGCTATTTCGGCTATTCGCGAAGGTGCATACGATTATCTAATGAAGCCTATTGAGTTTGATGATTTATTGTTAAGACTAAAAAGATTATCGAGATATAAAAAACTTTCACTCGAAAACAAATCACTACGCCAAAGGGTTTCTGCTGAACCAGGCTACCAAAATATAATTGGAGAAAGCAACGCAATAAAAAAAGTTTTCCGTTTAATTACGCAAGTTGCAAAAACAAAAAGTAATGTTTTAATTACAGGAAAAAGCGGAACAGGAAAAGAACTTGTTGCTAAAGCAATTCATCATAATAGTAACAGAAAAGATGAAATTTTTCTTCCAATAAATTGTGGAGCTATTTCGGAAAGCCTTATTGAAAGCGAATTGTTTGGGCATAAGAAAGGCTCATTTACAGGTGCGATTGATGAAAAAGTTGGACTATTTAAAGTTGCTGATGGAGGTACGCTTTTCCTAGATGAGATAGGAGACCTTCCACTAAATATGCAAGTAAAACTCCTACGTGCCATTGAAGATAAACGTTTTATACCAGTTGGAGGGACAAAAACTATATCAACTGATGTAAGAATAATTGCAGCCACAAATCAAAATTTATTTAAAAAATCTGAAGCTGGAGAGTTTAGAGAAGATTTATATTATAGATTAAATGTAATTGAAATTTCTCTACCATCTTTAAACGAAAGGCGAGACGATGTTCCGTTATTAGTAAATTATTTTGTAGCAAAATATTGCAACGAAATGGGAAAGAAAATTCTTGGCGTTGATAACGAAGCAATGAAAGCCTTAATGAATCACAATTGGCGTGGTGGCGTAAGAGAACTTGAAAATATAATAGAACGAGCCGTAATTTTCTCTTTTGACGATGTTATTAAAATGGAAAATCTTTCAGATTATATTAGAGATAATGTTTCAAATTATGGTTTTCCTGTTTCACTAAAAGAGGCAGTTAAAAACTTTGAAAGAGAGCATATTATTAATGTTATTAAAAACAACAACTACAACAAAGAAGAGACAGCCAAAGTATTAGAGATAGGTTTATCTTCGCTATACAGAAAAATGGAAGAACTAAATATTCCAACAAAATTTAGTGAAAATGATTTATAATAAATATTTACAAAAGGATGCTTAATGGAAAAGAGAGAACAATTCATCCAAAAATTAAGCCGTTTAATAAAAGATGATAAAATAGTAAATAAAATTGATGAAATTTTTAGTGATGAACTTGTAAAATATAATTCTTCATTTAAAAATTATTTTTTTGCAACTACTAAGTGTACAAATAATAGGTGCAAAGTTAAATATTCAAATACTATTTTTGATGTTATTGGTTATTCGGCAGTGCAAATAGAGGGTTTGCCAAATAAGCTGAATTCTATTATACATGAAGATGATAGATTGCGAGTTGAAAATATTATAAATGAATTTTTTGAAAATTCCGAAGAGAACAACTTATCTGTTTCATACAGAGTTATTAGGCAAGATGATGAAGATGTTTATTTACACGAAACTCTCTTTGCAACAAGAAATAATAGTGGAAAGGTGGAGGAGTGCAATTCAATCTTTTTTAATATCTCCGAATTAGAAAAACAGAAAAAAGAGATAGATAACTTCAGCAACGATATGATAAAGGTGAACAGGCAAAAAGATAAATTTATTTCTATTATTTCTCACGACTTAAAATCACCCTACACAACATTACTTGGATTTTCAGAAATTTTGTTAAACGATATTTCCCTTCCCGAAGAAGAAAAAAGAGAATACATTGAGTATATTCACAAAAGCTCTCAACACCAGCTTAATTTAATTGAGCACTTGCTCGATTGGTCGAGACTAAGAACTGGACGTACAGTTATTGAGGAACAAAGATTAAATCTTAAAAACATTATTTCAACTGTGGTCTCTGGTCTAACGGGAATGGCAGTTCGTAAAAGCATTGAGATTTCGCAAAATGTTCAAGACGATATTTTTGTAAAAAGCGATGAGAAACAATTAGGAAAAGCAATTGCCAATCTACTACAAAATGCTATAATTTATTCAAACAAAAACTCTTCTATTTTTATTTACGGAAGTAGATTTAAAGATGGAATGATTGAAATAATTGTAAAAGACAAAGGCGTTGGAATCTCGGAAGCAGATCAAGAAAAATTATTTAAACTCGACCAAAAACACTCGCGTGAAGGAACCGAAGGAGAACAGGGTAGCGGTATGGGGTTAATTTTGGTTCGTGAAATTATAGATAAACTAAGAGGAGATATTTGGTTCTACTCAAAAGAAAACGAGGGTAGCGAGTTCCATGTGACGGTACCAGAAGCACAAAACATAATTCTTTTGGTTGACGATGATATTAAAAGATTAGATAATCGTACAAATGAAATTTCAGAGGCATTCCCTAATTATATTTTTTTGAAAGCTAGCAATGGGTACGCAGCATTAGATTATATAAACGAAGAATTACCATCCATTATTATTGTTAAAGATGAATTACCCCTACTAAGCGGAGATGAAATATTAAAGGTGGTAAGAAATAAAGATAAGTATTTTTCTGTTTCTGTTTTTGTTCTTGCAGATGATATTGGAGATATGATAGAAGAGAAATATGGACATTTAGTAGTTGATGGAATTTATAACAACAATATTGAAAATGGAAAACTAGTTAAGGTTATTAAACAAGTTTTAAAATAACTTTTATCAAAAAAAACATAAAGGTATAAATAAATGAAAAACTGGTATGCTCTTTATACTAAACCACGACACGAATTTAAAGCTCTTGAACAACTTACAGAACTTGGAATTGAAACATATCTTCCAACCATTACTAACACTAGACAATGGAGCGATAGAAAAAAGAAAGTTACAGAGCCACTTTTTAGAGGATATATTTTTATTAACTCTAACGAAGCCGAAAGGAACAATGCGGTAACAAGAGAAGCGGTAATAAAAACAATTTTTTTTGATGGTAAACCTGCCGTAATTCCTAACCAAGAAATTGAAAGCATAAAAAAAATGTTAAAATCCCCAGAAAAAATAAAAGTCTTTAATGGAATTACAAAAGGAGTAATTGTTAGAGTTGAATCTGGTCCCTTTATTGGAATTGAAGGTGTTGTAAATTCAGTTAGCAACGATGAAAATACTCTGTCTGTTTCTATGCAACTGCTTAACCGTACCATTATTGTTACTATTGCCAAAGACACAAAAATTAAAAGGGTGATTTGATTCTTTTTTTAATCCCCAACCACCCAAAATAACACTGGGATTTAGTATCAAGGAAAGCTAAATGGATATTTCACAAAAATTAATTGCCAAATTAAAATCTGCAAAATCAATTTTGTTCTTTACTGGTGCGGGTATATCGGCAGAGAGTGGAATTGATACATTTAGGGGCAAAGGCGGATTGTGGAATAAAATGTCTGCACAAGAACTTGCCAGTTTTGATGGATTTATGAAAAATCCTAATTTGGTTTGGGAGTGGTACCAATACCGAAGAAAAATTGTTCGTGAAACCGAACCAAATGCTGGACACAAAGTAATTGCACAACTTGAAAAACACTTTAACAAAGTTACGGTTGTAACACAAAATGTTGATAACCTTCACAAGCGTGCTGGCAGTAGTAATATACTTGAACTACACGGAAACATTGAACGAAATTTTTGTATGGATTGCAAAACATTTTACGGAGTTGAAAATTTTCTCGATTCCGAAAAAGCTCCACGATGTAAAAAATGTGGTGGAATAATTCGCCCAGATGTTGTTTGGTTTGGTGAAACATTACCGCAAGAAATATTTGCAGAAGCAGAAAGAAAAGCAACAGAATCAGATATTTGCTTTATTGTCGGAACTTCTGCGGTTGTTTATCCAGCGGCTTATATTCCTATTTCGGCAAAGGAAGCTGGAGCAACCTTGGTTGAAATAAATATTGAAGCAACTGAAATTACAAACCAAGTAGATTATTCCATCATAGGAAAAGCTGGAGAGGTTTTGCCAAAACTTTTTGAATTATTTTTAGAATAAATATAACGCAAGTAATAACAATATCATCTATAAGTCCACTCTAAAAAGGTAATATTTCATTAACCCCATGTTTTAACATGGGGGTTTTGAACCAAAAACGAACTTTTTCGAACGGACTTTAGTCCGTGAGGAGCTTTTTAGAGTGGACTCATCTATAACTTCAAAACTTTATAAATAAATTAGACCAAGTAAACAGATAGGGTTTAACCCCACCGTAGAGTTTCTATTGCATAATGTGAGTTAAAGTAGTTTTCGAAAAAATACTTGCCACTGTGAATCCAACATTTTTTATCTGTTTATAATTTTTGGAAAATGCAAAGCCTCCTTTTCTTATATTTGCATTTATAAAAATTTGAAATGATATAATATTTTAGGATATACAAATGACTTCCAACGAAATTAGAAACCAATTCTTAAATTTCTTTAAAGAAAAAGAACACAGAATTATTGATAGTGCACCCGTTGTTCCTTTTGATGACCCAACACTTCTATTTACAAATGCTGGAATGAATCAATTTAAAGATGTATTTCTTGGGCAAGGCTCACGCGATTATAACCGTGCTGCCGATACTCAAAAGTGCATTCGTGTTAGCGGAAAGCATAACGACTTAGAGGAAGTAGGACGCGACACTTACCATCATACATTTTTTGAAATGCTTGGTAACTGGTCGCTAGGAAATCCACTAAAGCCTGAAGCAGGATATTACAAAGAAGAAGCTATCACTTGGGCGTGGGAACTATTAACCGATGTTTGGAAATTACCAAAAGAAAGATTGTGGGCAACCGTTTACAGAACTGATGATGAATCGATGGAGATTTGGAAAAGCAAGACAAACATTGACCCAAAGCATGTTTTAAAGTTTGACGAAAAAGATAATTTTTGGGAAATGGGCGATGTTGGTCCGTGTGGACCCTGTTCGGAAATACATATTAATGTTAGCGATGATTTTGAAAATCCTAAATGGGTAAATGCTGGTGCAGAAGAGTGCATAGAAATTTGGAATCTTGTTTTTGTTCAGTATAATCGCGACAAAGAAGGAAATCTCCACGATTTGCCAGCAAAACATGTTGATACTGGAATGGGATTTGAACGCATTGTTGCTGTACTTCAAGGCAAAAAATCAAATTACGATACGGATGTTTTTACACCAATAATTGAGAAAATTAAAAATATTTCTGGTATTGAAAATCCAACAAAAGAAGAGAGTGTTTCAATACAAGTTATTGCCGATCACATCCGCACATTAACTTTTGCAATTGCCGATGGAGCAACACCAGGCAACGAAGGACGCGGATATGTGTTACGCCGAATTCTAAGACGTGCAGCACGCTTTGGGAGAAAAATAAATTTAAACAAACCATTTATGTTTTCGCTTGTAGATGTTTTAACCAAAACAATGGGTGATGTTTTTCCAGAAATAATTACGAACAAAAAGAATGTAATTAAAATAATTAAAGCCGAAGAAGAGAGTTTTAACAGAACGCTCGATAGAGGGATTGAACTTTTCGAATCTATTTCATACAAAGCTACAAAGCAAATAAGTGGCGATGATGTATTTAAACTTTACGATACATTTGGTTTTCCTGTTGATTTAACAAATGTAATGGCAGAAGAAAAAGGCTTAACTATTGATGAAGCTCGTTTCACAGAATTAATGGAAGAGCAAAAAAAACGTGCAAGAACATTCACAAAAAACAAGCTTGATGAAACAATAATTGTTGTAGAATCTTTAGACGGATTTGGTGGAGATATTTCCAAAGCCACTGAATTTATGGGCTATACTGATGTTTTAACCGATTCAAAAATAATTGCCAAAAAAGATACTGATGAAAACACGTTACTAATATTTGATAAAACTCCATTCTATGTTGAATCTGGTGGACAGGTTGGCGATACTGGAAATTTGCAGATAGATGGAAATATATTTGATGTTGTTAGCGTTACAAAAATTGATGGCAAAATTATTCACGTTGTTAGCAACTCTTCAAGTTATAATTTTGAATTAAATAAAACCGTTAAACTATCTATCGACGAAGCAAGGCGTATGGATATTAAACGCAACCACTCAGCCACACATTTGATGCACTCGGCACTTCGCACGGTTCTGGGTGAACATGTAAAACAATCTGGCTCACAAGTGGATAATAAAAAACTTCGTTTTGATTTTACGCACTTCGAAAAAGTAACAGCCAATGAGATAAAAGAGATTGAAAAAATTGTTAACAATAAAATACGAGAGGGAATAAATCGTCAGTCTGGGCTTAGGGATATTCCGTTTGAAGATGCAAAGAAAATGGGTGCATTAATGTTCTTTGGCGATAAATATGGCGACAAAGTAAATGTTGTAAAATTTGGCACTTTCTCTACTGAATTCTGCGGAGGAACGCACGTTAGAAACACCTCCGAAATTGGATTGTTTAAAATAACAAGTGAATCCTCTATTGCAACTGGAGTTCGCAGAATAGAAGCCGTTACTGGGCGTGGGGTTGAAGCATTAATTGAATCTAAAGAAAATGAAATTTTGGAGTTAAATCAAAAATTATCTGAATCAAATGACGAAAAAAGAAAGCTGGAAAAACAGATTGCAGAATTTGAATTGCAATCCAAGCTTGGTGGCATTGATGAAATTGTAAAAACTTCAATTGATATTGATGGTGTAAATTTATTTAAAGGCAAGGTTGAAGCCTCAAGCATGGATGAATTAAAATCAATGGGCGATGAACTTAGGAATAAAATTAAGAGCGGCGTTGGAGTTTTAATTTCTGCCATCGGTGAAAAGGTAGGAATAGTCTGTGTTGTTTCTGATGACTTGATAAAAGAGAAAAAAATCCAAGCTGGAAAAATAGTTGGCTCGGTTGCTAAAATTGTTGGCGGTGGCGGTGGCGGTCGTCCGCACCTTGCTACTGCAGGCGGAAGAGATGGTTCCAAAATTGATGAAGCTCTTGAAAAAACTGATGATATAGTTAAAAACATATTAGGATAATCAACTATTGCAAATGTTTTACTTAAAATTACTTTTGCATTTGCTACGCAAGAGTGCAACCTAGTTTAAACTTTGGATTCCAAAATTATTTAAGCTATCATTTCTTGCTCTGCTATAACTCGTTAGAAATATCAGTAAAAAAAACATGATGTGTTTTTACCAAAACTGAACTATACTCCGATGGAACTCAGTATATCGACCAAGTATTTTCTAATGCTTACATACTCTTCCGTTCTTGTCAATAAATCCTCTAACATTTGAGGTTGTATTAATTTACCCGTTAACCCAACTTGGCTCTCGGCGATTGAGATATTGCTCTATAGCGTTTAGAAAATTCGATTATATCCTATAATATGATATTTTGGTTTGCATCGCCAATGTAGTGAGGTACGCTTATATGTTGTTTGTTGGTTTTGTATATTAGACTTGTGTTTAATTAAAATTAGCAAAAACCCTTATGTTTATTAGACGAGTAAAGAAACAACGAAGTAACCAGAGTAAAGTCTTTTATCAATTTACTTTAGCTCAATCTGCTAGGGGTGATGGAAAGGTAAAGCAAAGAGCAATTCTTTATTTAGGTTCCAATCCTTTGTTAGGCGATAAGGATAAGCAAAATATTGTTCTTGAAATACTACTGTTATGTTAATCAAGGATTGACGGATAAAGAGATTTTAATTTTATTCGAGCATCCTTGTTAGTAAACTGCCA
>CAMZLW010000084.1 GCA_947311785.1 uncultured Ignavibacteriales bacterium
TAAATGGAAAAATTCAAGAAGTGAAATCTGTTGGTAGAGGTTATAGAACTTTTAAGAATTTTAGAAGTGCCATACTATTTTTCCATGGGAACTTAGACCTTTACCCACAACAATAAGGGTAGAACCTTTATAGAAAAGAAGAAGCACAAGTTGAGGAAATTTTACTTAAAGGTATGCCACTTGGTGCAGTTAAAACTTTCCCTTATGAATTAGTAAAAACGGAATTACAAAGTGGTGATGTTTTATTTCTTTACAGCGATGGGTTTCCAGAATTATTTAATGAAAATAAAGAGCTTCTAGGTTTTGAAAAAGTGAAGGATGAATTTTATAAAGTGGGTACAGAAACTCCTAATTCAATTATTAAAAAATTAAAATCTGTTGTTGAAAATTGGAAAGGGAAGATGGAAATAAATGATGATATTACTTTTGTAATTGTAAAAAAGAAATAAGTGAAGGCTTTGCAAGGTTTCATAAAAAATATTGAAATACTCAAAAAAAAGGGAACCACTTTGGTCCCCTTAGTAAAACTATTTCTCTTTTTTGTCGGAAGCAATTTTTCGTTTCTCTAAAAGATTATCAATTAACTTATATTTTTTTGCTTCTTCAGCCGATAGATAGTAGTCTCTATCGCAATCCTTGTGAATTTGTTTCATCTCTTTGCCAGTATGCTTTGCAAGTATTTGGTAAAGTGTATCACGAGTTTTTACCATTTCTTTTGCATGAATTTCAATATCGGATGTTTGACCCTGCAAACCACCAATCCAAGGTTGGTGAATCATAATTTTAGAATGGGGAAGTGAAGAACGTTTTCCATCTGCACCACCTGCAAGAAGTACAGCACCCATACTAGCAGCAAGCCCAACACAGATTGTAGAAACATCAGGTTTTATATATTGCATGGTATCGTAAATTGCTAAGCCTGCAGAAACAGAACCGCCTGGCGAATTGATATACAAATAAATATCCTTATCAGAATCTTCTGCCTCAAGAAAAAGAAGCTGTGCAATAATTACACTTGCAACATGATCGTCAACACCAGAGCCAAGAAAAATAATTCGTTCTCTAAGTAAACGAGAATAAATATCCATTCCACGTTCACCTTTGCCAGTTTGCTCAATAACGTATGGAATTAATTGATTATAAATTTCTGGTTTCATAATTAGTCCTTTTTCTCATCTTTTTTTGTGGTTTTTTTTGGAGCTTTATCAGTTGCTTTCTTAGTAGTTTTTTTTGCTATTTTTTTAGCAGGTTTCTTTTTAGAATCCTTTCCCGATTTGTCAGCGTCAACTTCTTTAACTTTAGTATTTTCAGTTAAGAACTTAATAACCTTATCTTCCAAAAGTGATTCTTTTCTGTTAGTGTCTTTGTAATACTTAACAAGTTTTTTAACAGAAATTCCAGTTTTTCCTGCTTCTTCTTCGGCTAATTTTTCTAACTCGGCATCGTTAACTTCAATGTTTTCAATACGTGCAAGATTTTCTAAAATTATTTGCCACTTAGCAGTCCACTCGGCTCTTTGCGCTAAGTTCTTTTTTAATGTTTCATCATCAGGCACTTGTTGTTGATAGCGTTGTGCATTTTGTTTTTCCATTTCAATAAGTCTATCTAACATAATTTCGGTATAACCTTTAGGAGCATCGAAATCATTATTCTTCACAACTTCATTTAGCAATGTACTTTCAAATATTTGTGTTGATTGATTTGTATAATACTTTTCGTAATTCTCTTTTATTTGTCCTCTAAACTCGTCAATAGATTTAGCTTTTTTATTTGATATCTCTTGAACAAACTCTTCGGTGAATTCTGGATAAACCATTTTTTCAACTTTATCTACTTCAATAGCATATTTGTATTCTTCTTTGTGAGTCTCTTCGCCATGTTTATGTTCATCAACAAACGAGAAGTCAAACTTATCGCCTACCTTCTTTCCAATAGCTTTTTCTTGAAGTTCAAGATTAACAGTTGGCTCAGATAAATCAACAGTAAGGCTTTCGTTTCTGCTTCCTTCAAAGGGAGTTCCGTCTTCGTTAACACGTTGTAAGTTAGCAACAAATCTAAAATCTTTATCTTCAATCTTATCTACTTCTTCGTAAGTTATACTTGGTTTAAGAATTTTATTTAGTTCGGTTTCTACATCTTCGTCCCTAACTTTGAGTATTGGCTTCTCTATTTCTAAACCTTTATAATCTTTCAATTCAAGTTCTGGCTTAACTTCGTATGTAACTTTAAACGATAATTTTTCACCACGCACAAAATCGATATCCACAAGTTTTGGTGTAGAGATGGGGTCTAATCCGTCAGCTTCAACAATATCCCAGAACTTTTTATTTGAAATAGATTCAGCAGCTTGATATTCAATTGCATCGCCATAGAATTTTTTGATTATGTGCATAGGAGCCTTGCCCTTTCTAAATCCATCTAATGAAATTTTCTTACGCTCCTTATTATAAGCCTCATCAATTTCTGGTTTAATTTCATCATAAGTTAAAGTAACTACTAACTCATGCTCTGTCTTTGCAATTTCATTTACTTTCTTTTCCAAACTAACCTCATATCTTTATGATATTTATTTAAATTCAACAATAAACTAAAAAGTCCAATACCGAGTTATCAGGATTGGACTTTTTTTATTTGTACGAGAGGGGGGACTCGAACCCCCACACCTTGCGATACTAGATCCTAAGTCTAGCGCGTCTACCAATTCCGCCACCCTCGCATCTAACAAATAATTTAGCTAACAAATATAAAAAAAATAGACTTTAAGCAAAAGAGAAAAATTTAATATTTGGAGGATAATGCTTTAAATTGTTAGTAAAATCCATAAGATAATAATCAAGTTTGGAATAAGCTTAATAAAGTACTGATTTATTCCAAGATTTTGCATTTTACGTAAAAACCTATCCCACCAAAGAAAATCGGGTCCAATGTGGTTTAACCCTTTGCCCATCCTACGAGCAACAAAAAAATCGTGAGCAACGGAGCGTATTCCAACAGCAAGCACAATCATTTGAAAAGCAAATAATAAATTATCTGTTATAAAATATATAAGAACTGCCGATATAATTTTTACAAGCGATTTTTCAAGGGCATCAAACAAATGCCAATCTAATTCATATTTAACAAAACCTTTTTCAATTTCTGAAAACTTTTCTTTCCCAAGTTTTTCACGCATCAGTTTTGTTTCAAGTGCAAATGCACCATCGTGGCTACCTTCAAAATAGTAGTATAAAATCCAAAAAATAATTGCTGATAAAAACAGATATAATTCCATTACATTTCTCTCTTGTTGGATTTTAATAGTTGGCTATAATTACTTTGCATAAACTCAAAAATTTTATTTGCAATAATTCTATTTGCAGTAGATGAATAGTGGCGTTTAACAAAAAGTCCGTTGATAGAATTTTTTGAACTCCACTTATTTAGCACATTATAAGTTTCAACAAACTCTGTTTTCTGTTTAAGCACTTCAAATAAGTCATCATAAATAAACTGTTTGTTGTATGCAATATCTAAAAATTGTTGAGTTAAAAAATCGAAATCATTTTTGACTGGTAAATGAATAGGAATAAATAATTTATTGTTTTGCTCAACACTATTTTTGAATTTTTCAAATATTTTATAGGTTACTTTATAACTTTCACTTTGAGGAGTGTAAAAATCAATTTCGCCAAATATTTGTGAAATTGCAGAACCTACAAACGAAATAGTTTTGCTGTAGTAACAAAAACTTGGATTGTAATTTGCCTCAGAATAAAATCCTTCAAATTTAGAAAAATCCCAATTGCTAAAATGCTCAATAATACCAACGGTTTCTGCGATATCCCTTATTGGATTACTGATAAGCTGTAATTGATTCCCTTGAATTACAAACCGTGGTTTTGAGTAAGGAATTTCTGTAGTGTAGTAATAAAAGGGACGCAATAAATTAATGTGGCGTTTTGCATTTTCAAATTGAACTCCAAGTATTACAATATCTATTTGAAATTTCTCTTTAACCAATTCCCACCGTAGCAATGCTTGGTCCATTCCATATCCACTAACCGCAAAATTAATAACTTCGGCGTCAATATTTTTATTGCTCAAAAATTTTTGCAAGTAATATCCAATTGTGTTTTCAAACTTCACTTCATCACCGTGAGAGTAAGAGTCGCCAAAAATGGCAATTCGTAATTTTTTCTTTTTGGAATAATCTTTTAGAATATTGCTACTCCTAATTCCATCTTTATTATAGATGTATAATTTATCACTACTTTTATAGTATGGGTTTGGCAACCAGCCAAGAAGTGAATCGGGTAGGAGACGAACGTTAAAATACTCTCTCTTAAAATTATTGTTTGTGTAATTTTCAAGAAGTGAATCAGGTAGTTTGTGCTTTATCAGTTTGTCAATCTTTTTTTTCGTTTCAAGTATTGGCAATTGGTACGGCTTTAAGTGTACGTAGTTATAACTTAAATTTCCATCTAAATCCTCATCTACTAAAATTGTAAAAGTAACTTCAGCAAAAACAAATATGAAAAACATTGAAGATAAAAGTAGTAGTAATTTTTGTTTCATAAATTTATTGAATGTGTTGTGTTAAAATTGCGATAGAAAATTTTACTATTTTACAGTTTATAATAAATTGAATAAATAGAGCCATAAAGATAAAAAATAGTATTGAAAAAATTAGATAGAAAAAGAATAGCAACGTTTACTAAAATAATAATTGGGATTGGAATAATTGGTTTTCTAATTTTTTATTTGGAACCAGAAGTGATATACCAAACATATCAAAAGGCAAATAAAGGGCTTTTGCTATTTGCATTTTTGTTGTTACCAGTTAATTTATATTTGCAATATTTTAAGTGGCAAATTTTTAGTGAAAAATATTTTGGAATTAAAGACAAAGGGAAAGTCTGGATTTCCCTTTTTTATGGAATTAGCGGAGGCATCTTTACTCCAATGAAATCGGGGGAATACTTTGCACGTGCGTTACCCTACAAAAATGTAAAAGTGTTTGATGTAATTTTGGCAACACTCATAGATAAACTAATTCCAATATTTTTTGTTGTTCTTATTGGGGGAACTTTTTTTATCCTCTTTCTTAAAACTCTTATTGGATTTTCAACACTTGCAACTATTCTGTTAGTTATAACTTATAAAATATCTATTCTGTTACCACTCTATCTTTTGTTTGGAAATAGAAAAACATCTACACTACTCACTAACTGGTTAAATTCAAAAAAATATTTTGAAAAAATTATTGATAGAATTGCATTTCTAAAAGAGATGGATGGCAAAACACTTACAAAAATAATAGCAACATCTTTTTTGTATCATTTAACTTTTACTTTTCAGATGACCCTTCTTCTTTCTGCCTTTAGTGGAGAGTTTAATTTTATTCTGTTTTTCTTTGCTGCCAATCTTATAATTTTTGCTCAGATTGTTATTCCTCCAATTGCTCTTGGCGAAGTAGGCGTAAGAGAAGGTGCGGCTGTTTACTTTTTACAAAATCTTGGCTCTACTGGTGTTGTAGGATTTAATGCAGCATTATCCCTCTTTTTTATTAACCTTTTAATTCCATCTATTATTGGATTTATACTTTTACTAAGGAAACAATAAATTGTTAAATATTTTATCGCTTTTTTTTATTGGCTTACTGGCTTTCTATTTTGTTTTTATCCGCAATGTTAGAATTGGATTAACCAAACTTGGATATTATAAAACTCAAGCAGAGCTTGATGAATTTGTATCTATAATTATTCCTTTCAGAAATGAAAGTAGTAAAATATTAGATAGTTTAAAGAGTATTGAATTGCAAAACTATCCAATAGACAAATACGAAGTTATTTACATTGATGATTTCTCTGATGATGATTCATTTGAAAAATTAAAAAATGCAATTACAAATAGTAATATCTCAGTATTCTCAATGCAGGAGAGCAACATAGAGAAAGCTCACAAGAAACAAGCAATTGAGTTTGGCATCTCTAAAGCAAAAGGAGAAATAATTCTTTTCACTGATGCTGATTGCACAAGCTCTCCAGAGTGGATTAGAACTATGGTTGTTGGATTTGAGAAGCAGACAGCATTGGTTTCTGGTCCCGTTGCATTTGCAGAATCGGATAATCTGTTCGGACGACTTCAAGCACTCGAATTTGCGGGGCTTATACTTACTGGTGCTGGCTTAATTGGAAACAAAACTCCGATGATTGCAAGTTCTGCAAATCTTGCATTTCGCAAATCTGTATTTGATGAAGTGGGTGGTTATAAAGATTTGATGAACTTATCATCTGGCGATGACGAACTACTAATGCAAAAAATTGCATACAAAACAAATTACGATGTAAAATTCTGCTTGGCAAAGGAAGCCCTTGTTATTACTGACCCAAATAAAAGTGTAGAAGAATTTAATCAGCAAAGAAAACGGTGGGCTAGTAAAGGTTTATTCTATGAAAACAAAGCAATAATAATTCAGTTATTATTAATTTTTCTTTTTTTTATAGGACTTATTGTTGAGTTGATATTAGGAATATTTTTAGATTCAAAGTTTTTAATAATTCTTGCTGGTTCGCTTTTTGTAAAAATGTTTGTTGAGTATTCTGTATTAGAAAAAGGCGTTGGAATTATAATTAAAAAAATCTCTTTCCCATTGTTTTTGTTAGCTGAAGTTCTCCATATTCCATACATAATTTATTCTGCAATCTCTGGAACTTTAGGCAATTTCACTTGGAAGGATAGGAAGTTGAAGCGGTAATTGAAACAATTAGTTACATCAAAACAAATGCTTTTTCTACGTTTTAAATTTTTGCATACAACCTAAATTATGACTAAATTGTGGTTGTATGGATTTGAATTATAAAAGGAATAAGTTGTGATACCAAGTGAAGCTATTAAGCCAATTAGTTATTTAAAGACTAATGCATCACGTGTAATTCGTGATGTGGCAAATAATCAAAAAACAATGATTATTACTCAAAACGGTGAAGCAAAAGTAATATTACAGGATATTAAATTATACGAAGAAACTCAAGAAAGCCTTGCACTTCTTAGAATATTAGCAATGAGTACTAAAAATCTAAAAGACGGAAATGTAAAACCAATAGACCAATCTTTTAGTGATATTCGTAAAAGAATAAAAGAGCAAAAGAAGTGAAGCAATACGATGTTCTTTTTATATCTGATGCCGAAGAGGATTTAATTAAATTATATAATTATGTAGCTCATAATGATTCAGTTACAAAAGCTAAAAATTTAGTAAATAAAATTGAAAAATTATGCAAGGATTTGGTCAAATTCCCAAGTAGAGGTCTTGTAGTACCCAAGTTAGAAAAGTTAGGAATATCTATCTACAGAGAGGTTCATTATAAAGCATATAGAATTATTTACCAAGTATTAGAAAATGAAGTTTATATACATTCCATTTTGGATAGTCGTAGAAATTTAACACAATTACTTCAAGAACGATTATTACGAATTTAATTCTATATTGGTTTTTTGTAAAAGGAATACGATTGACTAATCAAAACCAAAGTGAAATATTTAATTGATACAAAAAATAAAATACGTCCCACCAAAAATAATGCGTAAAGTCTTTCCTAAAACTATTTGGGAATCGGCAGTTGATAAAATTCTATTAACTTTTGATGACGGTCCAACTCCAGAGGCAACACCAATTATTCTAAAAAAATTAGAAGAGCATTCAATAAAAGCAATCTTTTTTTGTGTTGGGGCAAATGTTGAAAAAAATCCAGAACTTACTAAACAAATTGTGAATGCTGGACACACAATTGGCAATCACACAATGTATCATAGAAACATTAATTTATTTAATTACAATGCAAACTTATCTATTACCCTTTGTTCACAAGAGATTTTAGAATCTGTTGGAAACGAGTTAAGATATTTTAGACCACCGCACGGAAGAATTGGATTACGAACAGAAAAATTAATGAAGCAAAATAATCTTAAAAATGTAATGTGGTCGTTGCTAACATACGATTATAAAAATGATATTAATATTGTTAAATTTGCTGTTGATAATTTTTTAAGAAAAAACTCAATAGTTGTGCTTCACGATAGTATAAAATCAAAACCAATTATTGAAAATTCCATTGACCTTATTGTTAATAAAGCAAAACAGAATGGATACGAATTTGGAGAGCCTTCGGAATGTTTGAAATAATATTTTTAATTGTTATTGCTATCTACTTTATCTTTACTGCTATTGTGATAATTGGGGCTTCCAAAACATTTCCTAAATTACATGATGACGAATTGCCTTCGGTAACAATTATTGTTGCTGCACGTAACGAAGAAAAAAATATTTTAGAGTGCATCCAATCTTTAGATAAACTTGAGTTTCCAGAAGAAAAATTGGAAATAATATTGGTGGATGATAACTCTACTGATAAAACTGGAGAAATTATTGACCAGTTTATTGCCGATAAAATAAGATTCAAGAAAATAATTTCCACAAAGAAAAAAGGCAAACTAAAAGGTAAAACCCTTGCTATTGCTAACGGAATTGAGTTTGCATCAAACAAAATTATTATTACTACCGATGCCGATTGCACCGTTTCGCCTACGTGGGCAAAGAGATTGGCCTCTTATTATGTTGATGATAAGGTTGCACTTGTTAATGGAATGACAAATCAGCTTGATGTTGATAACTTTTCTGGAATGCAATCTGTTGATTTTATTTATCTACTTTCAACAGCAAGTGGAACAATTAATATTGGAAAACCAATGAGTTGCATTGGAAATAATATGTCGTATCGCAAATCTGTTTACAAAGAAGTTGGTGGATACGAAAATCTTGAGTTTTCCGTAACAGAAGATTTTAGACTTTTAATGGCAATTGATAAACTAAAAAAGTATAAAATTATTTATCCAATTGATAAAGAATCTCTTGTTACTTCTAAGGCGTGTAGCACAGTCAAGGAGCTTTATCATCAAAAGAAGCGGTGGTCTGTGGGTGGCTTAGATAGTGAGCCAGCGGGAACATTATTAATAGCTGCAGCATTTTTGGCAAATTTAATGATGCTACTTTCAATCTTCTTTTTTTCAAAAGCTATTATTCCGTTATTAGCTTTTAAAATAATTACAGATTATTTTTTCATATCCCCAGTCCATTCTAAGTTAGGTTTAAAACTTAACTTCAAGCATTTTCTCTTTTTCGAATTATATTTTATTGCCTATGTAATTGCAATGCCTGTAATTTTAATTTTTACAAGAAAAGTTACTTGGAAAGAGAGGGAGTATGTTTAGCAAAAAGCATTCACCTCTAATTCATATTTTATTATTTATAATTACAATTGCTACAACACTTGTTGCTGGCACCGAGTGGATTACGGGCAAGCCTGGTCCGCACGATTTTTTTACACTTGCAGTTGCGTTGCCATATTCCTTTTCTGTCCTTTTTATTCTTGGTGTTCACGAGTTTGGGCATTACTTTGCTGCACGGTATCACAAGGTTGATGTTACGCTCCCATATTTTATTCCGTTTCCTCCACTTGCAGGATTTCTTAATTTTGGAACTATGGGGGCAGTTATACGAACTCGTTCAATAATTGTATCCAACAAAGCTATGTTCGATATTGGAGTTGCAGGACCAATTGCCGGATTTTTTGCAGCACTTATTGTTTTAGTTTTTGGATATTCTAATCTGCCCGAGCCACAATATATTTTATCAATTCATCCAGATTATTTTTCTGCTGGATACGGAAAAGATGTTGTATCACTGCAGTTTGGTAGTTCAATTTTGTTTGAATTTTTCAATTCAATATTTAACACTCCAACTAATTTTATCCCTCCAATGAGTGAAATTTATCACTACCCATATCTAACAGCGGGTTGGCTCGGATTATTTGTTACTGCAATGAATATGATTCCCGTTGGGCAGTTGGATGGCGGACACGTTCTTTACAGTATGTTTGGAGTGAAAAAACACGAAGCAATTGCATCAATTTCAATGATACTCCTTATTATTCTTGGAGTATTTGGTGCGTTGGATTCCTTCCTAAACCTTGGATTTAACTTCGGCTGGACTGGCTGGCTCTTCTGGGCTTTAGTGCTAAACTTTGTAATAAAGGTTAAACATCCACCAGTTTTTAATTTCCAACCATTAGATTCTAAAAGAATGGCAATTGGATATTTTAGTATATTTATTTTAATTATTACTTTTTCCCCATCTCCGTTTATTATTTCGTTTTGATGAAATAACGCGAGATGTTTTTTTGAAGTTACTTTTGGCATAAAAAATGATTTTAAGTTTTGATACACATAACGCTAATGGGTACACAAGTAAATCTCAAATTGCAAGAGTATTATCAGAAAATTGGGTTAAGTCAAATGGTTTTTGTCCTAATTGTGGAGAGGATTATTTAAATGCCTTTGAGAATAACAAGCCAGTTGCTGATTTTTATTGTAAATCATGTTCAGAACAATTTGAATTGAAAAGTAAAAATGGGAATAAATTAGGACCTAAAATTGTTGATGGAGCATATTCAACCATGATTAGTAGAATCAACTCTGACAAAAATCCGAATTTTTTTTTTCTTACTTATGATACGACAAGGTGGGAAGTAAACAATTTTTTAATAATACCTAAATATTATTTTACTTCCGAAATAATAGTGAAACGAAAACCTTTAAGTAAAAATGCTAGACGAGCAGGATGGATAGGATGTAATATTGATATTAGAAAAGTCCCTGAAAATGGTAGAATTTTTTTTGTTAGAAATTCAGAGATTATTTCAAAAGAGAAAGTTCAAATTAAATGGGAAAGAACTAATTTTTTGAAAACTCAAAAAAGAGAAAAAAAGGGTTGGATATTGGATATAATGAGTTGCATTGATGCTATTCAAAAGGACACTTTTTCTTTAAAAGACGTTTATTTATTTGAAACTATATTGAAAGAAAAGTATCCAAACAACAACTTTATCAAGGATAAAATAAGACAACAATTGCAATTCTTACGTGATATAGGTATAGTTGAATTCAAGAACAGAGGTATTTATAAAAAAGTTAGATTATGAAAATATATAAAATTGAAATACAAGAAACCCTATCAAGAATAGTAGAAGTAAAAGCAGAAAGTGAAGACGATGCATACACTCAAGTTAAAGGTATGTATGAGCAAGAAGAAATAGTTTTGGATTGTTCTGATTTTTTAGACACAAAAATAAATAGGAAGCTTGATAATCAAGAAGAGATTGATAAAGACACTCTAATATCAGAAATAGTTGAATATCTCTATCGGCATGAAAAGAGGCACTTTGAGGAATTTGATGCTGATAAACCTTCTGATCACATCTTTCTAAAATTAAAAAAATTAAAAAACCTAAAAAACTAAAACGAGAAAGATCGACTATAAAACTATTGCTAAATGAGTTATAGTTTAGTTTCGAAATGATAAATTGTTAGAATCGACTCAACGAGAATCTATTGCGATACCA
>CAMZLW010000085.1 GCA_947311785.1 uncultured Ignavibacteriales bacterium
AAAACTGAGCTAAGAAAATAATTTGGGCTAAATGCTCATAAAGCCTTTGCTAATATAGGCTTACGTCGGTTTTTTATTGCTGTTTTTGCGGAACTTACGTTAAAAGTAATTATTACATCTAAATTTGTTACTAACCTTAAATTTTTTGCAAAATTTGCGATAATACTTTTGGCTTGAATTATGTGAGATGTATCACATTTTGTGTTATATTTAAAATATATATTATCTTATTATATTAGAATAATTATTTATAAGGAGAAATAAATTGAGTAATAGAAGAGCAAATTCAGTAAATGAGCCAAGAACTTCTTTTGGAAGATATATGGCTTACAATTTTATTCCAAAGCATGCAAACAAAGTAAATGGGCTTGTTTATTTAGGAGCATCAATACTAATTATAGTTGTTGGGCTTAGAGGTTTAGGTTCATTGGCAGGAAGAGTTTCGATAATTCCGCAATTTTTTATTGGACCTGATAGTAAAATTGACCCAACATGGGTTTTAGCTGCTTTGCTAATAGAGTTTACAATGCTACTCTTACTTGGCTTCGTAACATTTTTTACGCCTGGCGATCCAGTTGTGAAATCACAATCAAGTTCAGATAGGGCTAATGCTACTGAGTTAAAAGAAAATTTAAGAGAGCTAAAAGATTTTGCCGATGAAGAAATGAAAATAGTTGAAAGCTATCTTGAAAAATTTGATAACCTTTCTAAAAAAGTTTCACAAATACAGGCAGTTAATCTTAATGCAATAAAAAAAATGAAAGAGACAATTGAAAACTAGTAAATAAGGAAATTACGATGAAGAAAAACATGGTTTATTTCGTTATGTATTTAGTTTTAATTGTTGAATTGCTAATTGTTATAACGGAAAGAGATGAGCTTGAAGAGAAGGAAACTCTCATAAGAGATAAAATGTTAAATACACTTGTAGAATCATACAAGCAACCACTCATTTTGTCCATCCCACAGCGGTCATCAGATTATAATCTAAATTCCAAGGAACCTATACGTGTTGTGCTAACACCAGCAGGATTAGTTTCAGATGCAGAAAAGAAAAACTTGAAATTCTATATAAACATCGAGGAGAAGTCAAGAAGTAAGCCACACGAGTGGATGACAAGAGGAATTACACTTGAAGATTCTACTGCAAATTTCAAGATGATTAAAGAGAACGGAAATGCTGTTTTTATTGCCGATTTTAACCGAACGGGTAATTATAAATTTAATGCTTATTGCACAGTAGATAGAGAGTTCCCTCCTTATCTTCCAGATTATCTTCTCGATTCACTTCGTGCAAGAGTTGGAGAGTTTAAAATAGCAACAAGCGATTTGGAAAATTTTGAAATAAAAGTTAAAGCCCTTGGCGGTGTTAAAAAGAAGAGAGCTGAAATTTCATTTTAGTTTAACTTAACTATTAATAAATAAACAATACAGATGAATAAATTAATACTAATCATATCAGTTTTATTAGCAGTTACAGTATCTGCACAAAAAAATACTAATGTTAGTGATACTATAAATGTTGTTACCTTAGAGAGATTTAGTGTGCCTAAGGATAAACAGATAGTTCTTACAAATATTAAGCAGTGCAGTATCAATGCAGAACTATTGGATAAGGATTTCAATAAAATTAGAGCTATCACCGACATTGCACAAAACCCATCTCAAGCAGTTGTTAAACGAAAATCGAAGGGTGGCAGAGGTGTTATGGTGCAGTATGTAGTATATGCAACTATCGAAAACCCTGGTGAATACTACGTTAAAATAAATATCAAATACCGAGATGAAAAAGGAAAGGGGACTGCCTCTGCTTATTATAAAATAAACGTATCCTATCCCACGGTGAACAACGAAATTAGTTTACGCGAAAATTATTTTTATTCAGAAAGAGAAACAATGAGTTTTGCTACTGCTGATTTCTCTGACTTAAATGGATACTCGTATAAAGTTGTGGATGTTGATAACAATGTTTTATCGGAAGGTGTTGGACCAATAGTAAATTTGAATGAAGTGATGAAAGATATCAAAAATCTCAGCAAAACAATTACTGTTGTTGGATATTATCACGACAAACAATTTTTCTATAAATACAATGGTTTTGATTATCAAAAATCGGAGTGGTCGTTT
Source organism: uncultured Ignavibacteriales bacterium (assembly GCA_947311785.1). GTDB lineage: Bacteria > Bacteroidota > Ignavibacteria > Ignavibacteriales > Melioribacteraceae > 1-14-2-50-31-20. Next base: position 2,128 of record CAMZLW010000085.1, read on the forward strand.
GCATTAAACAAACCAAACCTCGAAGAATTTGACGATTGGAAAAAAGCTAATGACAACGATAGAATTTCGATAAGTGCATGGAATAAAAATGCTATGCGGTTTCTCTATACCTATACTGGCAATACTCCAAATGGATTTGTTGTTGTGTATCCTGAAATTAAAAATTTCAAGTTTACTGGCGAACCATCCGATTTGTTTGCACAAGCAAAATACTCGAGAGCAGGAAATTTCCTTTATGTTACTTTTAAACTAAATGAAAAGTTCTTAAACGAAATGGAAGATTGCTCGGAACAAGAAGTGAAAATTAAAATTGAGTTTACAACTCAGTTTGGTGAAAAAATAGAAAAAGAATACGACGGAACAATTTTAAAATAACTTAATAAAAAACAAACTCTACTTATGAAGAAACTAAAAAAAACAATGCTGTTGATATTACTACTGTTAGTTGTTTTACCAACACTCTTTAATGCTCAGCAAATTGAAGATGAAATAAAAAAGATTTCACTTAAATTAAAAATGGATAAAACATATTTGAATCTCAAATATATATCCACACAAATGGATTCTGTAATAACTGGCAAGTTGCAAAACATACCACGGACAAATAGTGAAAAGCCGTACAGCTTTACGAGCAGTAACAACGTGCAATACAGAATAATATTTCTTAATAAAGGAATTGATTTGGATTCAATATATATAATGTATGTTGAAGAAATTAAACTAAATACCTTAAGCGGTGAAAGCTTCTTTGTTGATGAATCAATAAAGGATGACACCACTCAAGTTTTATCTTTCAAAGACCTTTACACACTTAAACTTGCTGGTTCACCTTATTACTATGTACTTCTTAACGAAGTACAAAAATTTGTTGATGAAAACGAAGTTGATATTCTCCCATCCCTATTGGTTATTAATCCAGACAAAAGAGAAAAATCGTATATGGGTATGACATCAAAGGATAATACTGATTATTTTAATTTTCAAAAAATAAGCAACCCACATTACATTCCTACTGCAAAGAAAAAATTACGTAGCGTAAGGCGTACCGAAGATTTGGGTAAGAGCTTCAGATTGGATGCTTCTTTTTCGCGATTAACTTTTTCACTAAAAACTTTAGATTATTCAATAGGCTCTACAGGATTTGAAGTTAGCACTATTGAACCAATTCTAAATTTATTGCCTTTAGAATCATCCAATATTTTCCTTGGATTCAGATCAATATTTAGGATTAGCACACAAAAGGATATTACTAAAGCATCATATATTGATGCAAAACTTATGGGTAGAATAAATACAAAAAATAGTGATGTTTTTGGAAGTCAACCATTTGTGATGGGTGGCAAAGCCAAGCTAAACTTAAATAGTGGTTTTGGTGGCGAGTTAAAATTAACAAGAATGTTCGGACTTCCATTTATTACCTTGAAAGGATATTTGGCAAGCCAAAATTTTGAAGACCCAACATATTTGTTCAAAACTTCTGCTACCACTAAAGAAGCATACTTTTCTAATAGTCAGTTTGAAGGAACATTTTCATTCTACTGGAACGGAAATACTCAGATGACAAGTAGATTTAAATTCGATTTTGGTGTTGCCTATTTTGATATTTGGCGTGCTACGTATGACTCAAACAACGAAGTAACTTTTTCTGATGCAGAAGGTGAGACGAACATTGTACCAGTCTTTGGTATTAATTACACATTTGTTCCATCTGGCATTCCGCTAATAGGAGCAAGTTTAAGAGTCTTCGATTCTCGCGTAACAGCTGGTGGATGGATTAAAATATTTGAGTTTGCTCCAGAAAGTGTTTTAAGGTTTGAAGCAAAAGCAATTACTGAACCACTTACAAGATCTCTTAGAGCTTGGGAAAGTTCTGGCGGGATGTTTTTCCAATTTAGATATAGATACGGATTATGATAGATATGAAGATTTTAAAAATTATATTATTGTTACTATTTGTTAGTACAATTTATTTTGCTCAAGTTGCAGATACAACAAACTTGGAACTAACCAAAGTTGATACAGCACTTGTAAATAAAGGAACAAATGAAATAGATACCACATTAGTTACGCCTGTTGCAGAAGAAAAAATCATTGAATCTCCTGCGGTAGAATTAGAAAAAATCTATTATAACTTGGAATATAATACAAGTAGTTTTGACGATATTAAAAACCAATGGATAATTACCGACCCCGAGTTACTGCGTGATTTATCAAATAAATTTATTGCCTACAATTATGTTCGTATCGATGGCAGAAATGTTAGCAAAGAATTTATCAAAAATTTGAATAACCAAATTGCTAACGGCGAAATTGCAATAGATTTAAGAAAACGATTTTATGATAATGAAATTGAATATTTTGCTTTTATACAAAACAACGATGACAGTTTGCAAAACGGTAAACCAGTGTTTGACCCAGTGTTTGACCCAGTGTTAGATGGGTTTTATTTACAATCCATTATTGGGAAAGAGCAATATAAAGAGTTGCAAAACCAAGCGTATTTCTATACAGATGTAAGTAAAGAAGAATTTTCTATTAAGCATGGTTACAATTTTGATATTTATTTAGATGCACTTAGCTCTAATATTATGTTTTGGAAAACTACATCAAATAGGCAAAATAAATATTTGCTGTCATTTTTTGGCGATTGGGGTAACGGTAATATTCACTTTCCTGGGTGGGCTTTGCAACAATATTTTTTAGGAATAGAGCTGAAATATTATTCTAAGCTTCCTCCAGATCCTAGAAATTATAGTTACTATTTTAAATTTGGAACTGGACTTCAAACTGCTGTGCCTTACGAAACTACTGTGCCAGCAAATCCATTCTTAAAATCTGGGACAAATTTATACACAAAACTTTCTGCCTCAATTTTTAGTAAAAACTTTTTTGTTGATTTGGAGGGGATGGTAACCCTTACTGACTATGCAGTTTCTGACTTTAAGTTTACTTCGCCAACCGAATATTATTCCGTTAGAAATTTTTACAGTTTTGGAATAAGAGCAATTAATATGGCTAACCTTGCAGACTTTGGAGACTTAGAGTTTTCGTTAGGCATTGCTACCCACGATTTAAATAATTACGAGTACGCTCCTGCAAAAGGTGGAATTGTTGATTTAATTCCGCAAAAAGATTTTATGGATAGATTTAATCATTTTATTAACGGTTCCATTGGCGTTACAAAAATGGGTGGTTTAGTTCAACATAAAATTGATATCTTTATTGGATATAACCCCGAAAACTATGGCTATTATGGATTTACAATAAATATGATGCTTAGTGATACTTTTGGTTTCGACATCCGAATGAGCAATGCGTTTGGAATGGATAATGTAAAATACCCTTGGCGTATGGATTCCTACCTAGTATTTTCTCCAGTATTTAGAATTAATTATTAACTAGAACGTAGAGCAGAAATCTTTTCTGCTCTATTTTTTTTACAATAAAAAATCACACTTTCAGAATTTGATGTTCAATTTTATTAATCTTTAATTCACTCATTATCCACTTAATAATATCAATTCCATATTTGCTAACAAAAGTGATAAAATTTAATTCACGTTCTTGTAGCGTATCATTGGGGTTAATTACACTCCTAACTTTTTGCAACTGATTTACAACAGTCCTGTGCTTACGCTCATCTGCATTTCTAGATTTTTCTTTAAGCATAGATAATGTTTGTTCAATTCTTGAAATAGATTTTTCTATTGGGTGTAAAAGTGTTTCATCAACAGTAAGCAGATTACTTTTTAATTTAGTTAAAATCTCATTTATTTCTAATTCAGATTCAGTGAACAACTCATCAAAATTAAAATCAGAAATTTGCTTAATTACTTTTTCTATCAGAACACTTTCCTCGTTTGTAAAATCGGCGACGGACAATTTATATTTTTCAATAATTGATGCTTGTCGCATTTCTACTATAGTTGCAGAAGAGCGAGGGAAAAGGATGGGCGGAACAACATCGAAGAAAGAGTAATTAGGAAACACTTGTGCAAAGTAGCTAATTTCACCAGGCCCGCCCACATAAACGGCAGTTGGTAATAAAAAATCTTGGCAAACTGGACGAAGTAAAACATTGGGGCTAAATGCAGATGGATCAAAGTATAACAAATTTAGCAACTCCTCTTCGTTAAGTTTTTTCCGTTTACCTTTAAATCTAAAACCAATTTCGGTTGGTTCAATTAAGTGTCTCCCAGTATCATCCGAGTAAAACAAATTTATTGGTTTCACTTTTACTTGTGCATGATAAACTTCTTCTAACTCAGCACTGCGTAGCACATTAGTTGTAGTATGTGTTGCAAAACTAGTTATCTCTTTTTCAAAAATAGGAAGTAACAAGTTTTTTACAGAACTATCTTGAGGGTCAAAAATAAGGAGACCAAATTCATCAAATAATTTGAACAATAATTTTTTGAATGAATCCTTAAAAGTTCTGCCTTCAGAATAGCTCTCTTTTATAAGAGAATAAATCTCATCCTTAAAATCATTATCTTTAAGTGAACTCTCCAAATTATCCAAAGTTAAATTAATATTTGAATTAAATTTAATATTACCAACAGAGCCTCTATTTTCTTCCTCTTCAAGTCCATCATTGTATGTTAGGGTTGTAAACTTATTTTCTTTATCCAAAATATTTGCAGTTGCAACTTCATCAAAATCGTGGTCATCAACTTCCATCCAAAAAACTGGAACAAAATTGTAGTCGCTATACTTTTCGTTTAACAAGCTTGATAGTTTTATAGCCGTTATTGTTTTATATATGGTGTACATTGGTCCGCCAAACAACGATGCCTGTTGACCAGTAACAATAGCAAATGTGTTTTTAGATTCGAGAGCCTTAATGTTTGATGTAGTTTGTTTAGAAATTTTAAAATCTAAATACTGAGTCTTAATTATTTTGGCAATTTCTTTTTGGTGTGGACGCTCGTAGCTTTCCAGCTCAGAAAAAGTTTTTAAATAATCTTCATCACTCCTAAAATTTTTAGGGTAGAAGTTTTTAACATTATCAAATTCATTTATATAATCCAAAAATAAATTCTGGAATCCGGGTAAATCGGAATATTCTATGCTCATATTGTTTCCTTATTTTCAATGTTCCAAAAATAATAATTTAACGGGTTAAAAGTATTGTTAGCTACAACTATCCAATGGTTGTAATAATTATACAAATATTTTTAGGATATATTTTATTTAATTGATTAGCATCTCATATTCACTTAAATTTGAAATTGCGATGAAAAAAATTATTTTCACAAAACTAACTGGTGCTGGTAACGATTTTATTTTGATTGATAAAAATCTAAATAAAAATTTTCTATTAACTCCAGAAATAATAAAATCCGTTTGCGATAGGCGTTATGGCGTTGGGGCAGATGGTGTTTTAACTATTGGCGATAGTGAAAATAGCGATTTTGAAATGGAGTATTTTAACTCCGATGGAAGTAGCGGAATGCTTTGTGGAAACGGTGCTAGATCAATTATTAAATATGCCCAGCATAGTGGACGACTTAAAAAATCCAAAACGCAATTCAAATTTCAAAATGAATTTTTCTCTGGTGAGGTTTTAGATTCTGAAACAATAAAGTTTAATTTGAACTCACCAACAAAGCTGAAGCAAAATTTTGAAATTGAAATATTAAATAAAAAACTATCTGTTTCGTTTATCGATACTGGTGCATCGCATGTTGTTCTTGATATTGATGAAAATGGATTTGGGTCTTTAGAAAATTTTCCTGTAGTACAATTTGGGAAAGCAATTAGAGAGAGTAAATATTTTGCTCCACTAGGAACAAATGTTAATTTTATTTTAATTCAAAATAATATAGTTAATATTAGAACTTTTGAAAGAGGTATTGAGGCAGAAACTTTAGCTTGTGGAACTGGTTCAGTTGCTTCTGCCATAATCGGTTTTCTAAATGGAAAAACTTCGTCGCCAGTTAAGTTAAAAACACGAAGTGATGAAATTTTAGTTGTCAATTTTGAATATAAAAATAATGAGTTTACAAATGTTTCGTTAACAGGAGTAGCAAAAATAGTTTTTGAAGGAAAATATATAATAAAAGGATAAAAATGGAAAAAGTAGTATTTGCAATTAAGTATGAAGTTTTAGAAGAAAAAACAACAGAATTTCTTGATGTAATTAGAGAGTTGAAAAATATTGTAAAAGTTGAAGGATTAGAAAATTACTCGGTATATGCAGTAAAGGGTAAAAAAAATGTTTATCAAGAAATATATACTTTTGAAAGCGCTGAAGCCTACGATAACTATGATGATGCTGCTGATGAAAGGACAGATATTTTAATGAATAAATTAGCCGATTTAGTTAAACCAAATACAACCGAGTATTTAACATTAAACGAAATCTAAATTATTATGATTGAGTACGTTGGTGCAATACATATACACTCTACTTATTCTGATGGCTCTGGAACAGTGGATGAGATAATTAAAGTAGCTCAGGAAGTTGACTTAGATTATATTGTGCTTACTGACCATAATACTTTACGTGCAAAAACTGATGGCAAAGAAGGGTGGCACAATGATACTTTTCTTCTTGTTGGTGCTGAAATAAATGATAAGAAAAACCTTAATCATTATCTAGCACTTGGCATTGATAAAACATTTTCTACAAGAATTTCGGCAAAGGAATACGTTACTAAAGTTAACGAAAAAGGTGGAATTGGTTTTATTGCACATCCTCACGAAGAACGCTCTTCGATGAAGGAACATCCACCATACCCTTGGAACGAGTGGGATTCAGATGATTTTACTGGAATGGAAATATGGAATCATATGTCGGAATGGATGGAAGGACTAAATGAAAAGAATAAGTACAACTATTTTGTGCATCCGTTAAAATCAATTATTTCTCCATCAAAAAAAACTTTAGCTAAGTGGGATGAACTTAACATTAAGCGTAAAGTTGTTGGCATTGGTGGAATTGATGCACACGCACATAAATTAAATATTATTGGATTTTTTGAAGTAGAAGTTTTTCCATACAAAGTTTTATTTAAATCTATCAGAACACATCTACTTTGCGATACACAGCTTAATAAATCGAATAATGGAGTTGAGTTTGCTAAAGACAGAAGTGAAATTCTTAAAACATTAAAAAGTGGAAGACTCTTTATCTCCAATTATTATCATGGTAATGCAAAAGGGTTTAGGTTTTTTGCACAAGATTCTAACATGATATATCACATGGGCGAATCGGTTGAGCTTAAGGATAAAATTAGGTTAAGAGTTATATTACCCAATATTAGTGGTACTATTAAGCTAATTGCAAATGGTAAATTGATAGATGAAATTGAAAATATAGATGCAGAGTTCGTAATTTCAAAACCAGGTGCTTACAGAGTGGAAATTTATCTTGATGGTAAAGCTTGGATATATTCAAATCATATTAGAATTGGACTCTAATTTTTATTACATTTGCAGATTATAATAAATTATATTATTAAGGAGTTAATGTGTTAGCAAAGAAAAAGAAGTTATCTAAAAAAGAAATTCAGGAAGATAAATTAGTAACAACATTTTACGAGGCAAAATCGTTTTATGCAGAAAATCAGACAATTATTTTTTCTGTTATTGGCGGTTTAATTTTTGTTATTGCAGCTGTACTATTTTATACAAGTAAAGTTGAAGAAAATAATAAATTAGCTTCTGCAGAATTAGTTAAAGTTTACAAATCGTACAATGCTGGTCTTTATCAACAAGCAATTGATGGCAAACCTGGAACTGAAGAAATAGGATTGTTAAAAATTGTTGACGAGTATAGTGGCTCTGACCAAGGAGAATTAGCACGTATCCTTTTGGCAAATTCGTATTTTTATACCGAACAATATGATAAAGCTCTTGATGCTTTTGACGATTATTCAGGGAATGATGATCTACTGATTGCAGCTGCATTAGCAGGAAAGGCAAGCTGTTACGAAGCCACTGGAAAATATGAAGAAGCCGCAAAGTATTTTGAAAAAGCTGCAAAGGTAAGTAAGTATATTCCTGCAAACCCAGATTATTTACTAAATGCTAGTATTAACTTTATAAAAATTGGTAATAACAGTGATGCTAAAATAGCCCTTGATAGAATTAAAAATGATTACGCATCCTCATCTGCATCACGACAAGTTGACAAGTATTTGGCACAAATTAAAAGCTAAACTCTTATTAAAATTTAAAACATAAAAGTAGAAGGAAATATGGCAGATACATCAGATTTTAGAAATGGACTAATTATAAAATTTAAAAATGGTCTTTGCACAATAACAGACTTCCAACATGTAAAACCTGGTAAAGGTGGAGCATTTGTGAGAACTAAATTAAAAAATCTTAAAACAGGAAAAGTATTAGATAATACATTCCGTGCGGGTGAACCAATTGAAGTGGTAAGAGTTGAAAGAAAAAAATATCAATTTTTATACAGAGAAGGCGATTCACTTGTGTTGATGGATAACGACACTTTTGAACAAATTAATGTTGATAAATCTTATTTTGGAAACCAAGATAAGTTCTTAAAAGAGAGTGAAGAGGTTGAATTACTTCACGATGATAAGGACGCTATTGTTATTGCTGAAACTCCAATATTTGTTCAGCTGGAAGTAACAGAAACCGAGCCAGGTTACAAAGGCGATACTGCAACAAATGTAATGAAAGCAGCAACACTTGAAACTGGTGCTGTAATCAATGTTCCAATTTTTGTGAACATTGGCGACTTGCTTAAAATTGATACACGCGAAGGTAGATACGTAGAAAGAGTAAAGAATTAAAAACAACAAAAGATAAAAAGGAAATAACAAATAAAAGTAAACTTGTAGCATGAAACAAGTAAATTTCAAACATTAGTGTTGTCTGAAATTTTGAGTTTGTTTTTAGATATTTGGTTGAAAAATATTATTTGTATTTTGGAATTTGTAACGAAGGAGTATTATGGATTATAATCTAATTAAAAAACTAGTAAAAGTTATAGAGCAGAGCGATGTTACTGAACTTTCTGTTCAAGAAGGAGATCTTAAAATAAAGATTTCTAAAAATGGTAAACAACAAGTTGTTAACACAGTTGTTTCACAACCAACTGCACAGCCAGTATATGCTCCACAATCAACACCAGAAGTTGCTAGCTCTACAGAAGCTGCTAAAGTTGAAGAGACGAGCAATTCTAAATTGCACGAAGTTCTTTCTCCTATTGTTGGAACTTTTTATCGTTCTCCATCTCCAGATGCTGATGCATATGTTCAAGTTGGCGATACAGTTGCGGAAGGTTCAGTGATGTGTATTGTTGAAGCAATGAAATTAATGAACGAAATTGAATCGGATACTAAGGGTAAAATTGTTAAAATATTAGTTGAAAATGCTACTGCTGTTGAATACAATCAACCTCTATTCTTAGTTGAAAAGAACTGATAATTTTTGCACAAAAAAGGATAAGATTTGTTTAAAAAAATTCTAATTGCTAATAGGGGAGAGATTGCTCTTCGAATTATTCGCACATGTAAAGAGCTTGGAATATCTACCGTTGCGGTATATTCTGTAGCCGATAAAGAAGCTGCACACGTTGTGTTTGCTGATGAAGCTGTTTGTATTGGTCCAGCAAGTGGTAAAGAGAGTTATCTAAATATTCCAAGTATTATGGCAGCTGCTGAAGTTACAGGAGCTGATGCTATTCATCCTGGATACGGATTTTTGGCAGAGAATGCCGATTTTTCTCAAGTCTGCGAAGATATGAAAATTAAGTTTATTGGTCCATCTCCAGAGATGATTAACAAAATGGGTGATAAAGCTTACGCAAAAACTACAATGAAAAATTGTGGTGTTCCTGTTGTACCAGGTAGCGATGGTGCTGTTGATACAATTGAAGAAGCTAAAAAAATTGCCAACGAAATTGGATATCCAGTTATATTAAAAGCCTCTGCTGGCGGCGGTGGTAAAGGAATGCGAATTGTTAGAAGCGAAGATGAAGTTGAAAATGCATTTCTTACAGCAAGCAACGAAGCAATGGTTGGATTTGATAATGCAGAACTTTATCTCGAAAAATTTATTGAAGCTCCACGCCACGTTGAAATACAACTTATGGGCGACCAATTCGGGAATGTATATTCTTACGGAGATAGAGATTGCTCTATTCAAAGACGTCATCAAAAACTAATTGAAGAATCTCCATCCCCTGTTATTACTGCCGAAACACGGGCTAAAATGTCGGAAGCCGCAGTGCTTGGTGCAAAATCGGTTAACTACGAAGGAGCAGGAACAATAGAATTTTTGGTGGATAAAGATCAAAGTTTTTATTTTATCGAAATGAATACACGTATTCAGGTTGAGCATCCAATAACCGAAATGGTGAATAATGTAGATTTAATTAAACAACAAATTTTTGTTGCTGCTGGCGAAAAGGTTCAAGATTTACCATCTGAAATGATTGGACATAGTTTTGAATTTAGAATTAATGCTGAAGACCCCGATAACAATTTTAGACCCTCGCCTGGCAGAATAGAATATCTGCATTTCCCTGGCGGATTTGGTGTGCGAATTGATTCTCATATTTACAACGATTATATTATACCTCCTTATTACGATTCCTTAGTTGCAAAACTAATTGTTTGGGGGGTTGATAGAGACCACGCTATTAAGCGTGCCAAAAGAGCGTTTGATGAATTTACTATTGAAGGAATTAAAACTACAATTCCTTTTCATCAAAAAATGCTTAACAACAAGTATTTTCTTAGCGGAGATTACAATACAAATTCAATTGAAAAATTATTAGATAATTAAATACAGAGGTTATGATGAATGTTCCTGAAGGAATAAAATTTTCAAAAGATCACGAGTGGGTAAAAGCTGACGGAAACCAAGTAACCATTGGCATTAGTGATTTTGCCCAAAGCGAACTTGGCGATATCGTATTTATTGATGTTGAATCGGATTTAGAAGAAATTATATCTGGCGAAACTTTTGGCTCTATTGAAGCGGTTAAAACTGTTAGTGATTTATACGCTCCTATTTCTGGAAAAGTTTTGGAAGTTAATCCAGCACTTGAAGATGAACCTGAGCTTGTTAACACTGACCCATACGGTGATGGGTGGCTAATTAAAGTTGAGTGCTCCGATTTATCTCAACTCGACTCGCTTCTTTCAACTGAAGATTACAAAAAACAGATTGGTGCATAACCGTCTGTTTTTTTTGATTGGAAAATACGATAATAATGTAAAACTAAAATGGTATATTGAAAATACTTTTCTATACTAACAATATGAGGAAAAACAGATGCAAACAGCGGTAAAAGATAATGCGATTAATTTAATTAGCTTAATGCCAAAGAGTGCTACGTGGGACGATATTATGTATGAAATTTATGTAAAACAAAAAATTGAAAAAGGTATTAGCGATAGCAAAAATAAAAAAATAATTTCACACGAAGATGTTAAAAAGATGTTTGCTCAAGAATGAGAATAAACTGGACAGATAATGCAGTTCATGATTTAAACGCTATTAAAGAATACATTTCTAAAGATTCGTATTTCTATGCCACAAGATTTATTGAAAAACTTATTGATGGAGTAGGACATTTATTGGATTTTCCTAAAATGGGAAGGTTTACTCCCGAAGCACAAAATGAATCAATTAGAGAGCTAATATACCAGTCATACCGAATTATATATAAAATATCCAAAACCCATATTGATATTATTACTATTGTAAATTCTCATAGAGATATAAAAAATTATGATTTTAAGAAATGGGAAATAGGGTAAATTTGAGCAATAAATTTACAAGTTGAAAGTTTAAAACAAATGTAACTTCTTAACAAAATTGAATATTTAAAAAAACATGAAAAACAACCAATCAATATTAATACTGGATTTTGGTTCTCAATACACTCAGCTTATTGCTCGGCGTATTAGAGAGGCAAATGTCTATTCCGAAATTCATCCACACACATTTTCTCTTGAAGAAATAAATGCTTTAAATCCTTCTGGAATTATTCTTTCGGGCGGACCAATGAGTGTTTACGATGATGAAGCTCCACAAATAAATAAAGAGATTTTTAATCTTGGAATTCCAATACTTGGCGTCTGTTATGGCTTACAGCTAATTGCAAATAATTTTAATGGAAAAGTTGAACCAGCCGATGATCGTGAATATGGCAAAGCAAACATTGTAATTAAAAGTGATTCGTCAATACTAAATGGAGTTACAGATAGCTCTGTTGTGTGGATGAGTCATGGCGATTTAATTACAAAAATACCAGAGGGATTTTCTATTAATGCCGAGACTGATAATACTCCAATTTGCGTTTTAACTAACGAAGAGTTAAAAATATTTGGTCTTCAATTTCATCCAGAAGTTGCACACACAGAGGATGGAAAAAAAATAATCAATAACTTTTTATTTGATATTTGCAAGATTGAAGCAAACTGGACTCCAGCTAATTTTGTTAAACAGTCAATCGAAAATATTAAAGCTCAAGTAGGAAACCAAAAAGTTATTTGTGCCTTAAGTGGCGGAGTTGATTCTTCGGTTGCAGCTATTCTTATGCACCAGGCTATTGGCGAAAATCTAATTTGTGTTCATATAGATTCTGGCACAATGCGTAAAAACGAAAGTGCAAATATTATTAAAATGTTTGAAGAAAATTATAACCTTAACCTTATCCACGTTGATGCTTCGCAAAAATTTCTTTTAAGATTAGAAGGAGTTTCTGACCCTGAAAAGAAGCGTAAAATTATTGGAACAACATTTATTGACGTGTTTGAAGAAGAGAGCAAAAAAATTGGTAATGCAAAGTATCTTGTGCAGGGTACACTTTATCCTGATGTAATTGAATCGGTACCAGTAATGGGGCAATCGGTTACAATAAAATCTCACCACAATGTTGGTGGGCTTCCAGAAAAAATGGATCTGAAATTAATTGAACCATTTAGAGAATTGTTTAAAGATGAAGTAAGAAATATTGGTAGAGAACTTGGATTGCCCGATAGTTTTGTAAAGCGGCATCCTTTTCCAGGCCCAGGTTTGGCCGTAAGAATAATGGGCAACATCACAAAAGAAAAATTAGATATTTTACGTGAGGCAGATCAAATATTTATTGACGAGCTTCATAACTTTGGAATATACGATGATATTTGGCAAGCCTTTGCTGTGTTGTTACCAGTGCAAACCGTTGGCGTAATGGGCGATGCAAGAACTTACGAAAATGTTTTAGCTCTACGTGCTGTAACATCGGTTGATGGAATGACAGCTAATTGGTATCCATTTAAACCAGATATTTTGGAAGCAGCTTCAAATAAAATTATTAGAAATGTTCAAGGAATTAACCGTGTTGTTTATGACATTAGTTCAAAACCACCGGCAACAATAGAATGGGAATAACAGAAACGTTAAATATTGAAGCACAATTTAAAAAAGCTTCTTCGTTAATTAATGAAGGAAATCAATTAGCTGCAATTCAGATTTATAAAAATTTGCTCGATGAAAAAGAATCTGAACGAAATGCCACTATTAAGTTAGCCGATTTATACGACCAAGCTGGGCAAACAAATTCTGCAATAGATTTATTCTATAAATATCTCGATAGAAATTACGACGATGATGAAATTATAAAATTGGTAAGTTATTTTCTCGTCCGTAATTCATTATTTACTGATGCAGAAAAATTTATTAGTAAGTTCCAATATGTTCAAGACGAAAACATGGATTTTTTGAAAGGCGTTGTTAATTATCACATTAATAAATTGAGCATATCTCAAAAAACATTTTCTAATTTCATTAAAGAGTATAAGTCCTCCGAGCTTATTCCAAGTGTGCTTTTTTACTTATCCAAAATATATTTAATAAGTTCGCAGTATGATAATGCACTTGAATCAATTAAAAAATCTATCGAATTATCGCCAAGCAGTGCCGAATCTTTTAAGGTAGAAGCCGAAGCATATTTCAAGAAAGATATGTATTATCACGCTAACGAATCTATTCAAAAAGCTTTGAAGTTAAATCCATCAGTAATAGAGTGGAGACATTTTCAGATTAAAATTTTAATTTTACTTGATGAAATAAAAAAAGCAAAAGATAAGCTTAACAATGCTATAGATAAATCAGATTCTTCCGCAGAAATACTAAACATGATTGGTAGTTGGCATCTTAAAAACAAGGAAATTCCAGAAGCAAATAAATATTTTGAAATTGCAAAAGGCATAAACTCAAAAATATAAAACAACAAGTAGTGGAGGGTAAATGAGAGTTAAAGATATTCCTTTAGACGACAGACCACGAGAAAAATTAATTCTAAGAGGCTCGCAAAGCCTTACTGATGCTGAGTTATTAGCAATATTGTTACGAACCGGAACTAAAGGGGTTTCGGTAATTGAGGTTGCACAAAAGCTAGTTAGTAAGCATTCAAATTTAGCTCAGCTTGCTATCCAATCGGTTGAATCATTACAAAAAAATCTGGGTATTGGAAAAGATAAAGCCGCAACACTTGTTGCTGCATTTGAAATAAGCAGAAGAGTAGAATCGCAAAGTAAATCGTTTTCCAACAAATCTATTGTTTCTCCATCCGATATTGCCAAAATATTTATACCATTACTACGAGATGAAGTAAAAGAAAAATTTATTGTAGTCTCATTAAATTCTGCAAATAGAATTATTAGATATGATATTATCTCTACTGGAAGCTTAACCGAGAGTGTTGTGCATCCTCGTGAAGTATTTAAAATAGCAATTGAAAACAATTCTGCAAATATTATTTTACTGCATAATCATCCAAGTGGAAATAGTGAGGCGAGCAATGCCGATATTAAAATAACAAAAAGATTAGTGGAAGCTGGCAAATTATTTGGAATAGAAGTTTTTGACCACATTATTGTTGCCGAAAATGATTATTATAGTTTTGTAGAAAAACAAAAAATTTAGATTTTTTAACTTTTTTTAGTATCTTTTGTATTACGTAAATAAATAACTAATCAATCAACACGGAGGAATCCTAATGCTAAAAGCAAAAAAAACATTCACTTCTGCTGTTGCAACTTTACTATTAATAGGTTTTGTTGGATGTAGCGGAGTTAGTGAAGAGGATATGGCAAACTTAAATGCTATGAGAACAGAGGTGAAGGCTCTTGACCAAGAAGTTAATTCATTAAAAAGTGAAAAAACTAAATTAGAAAGAGAAATTGCAGAGCATAATGCAAAATTAGAGAAAATTGCTAAAGAAAAAGCTGAAGTTGAAGCCAACTTAGCAAAAATGAAATATTAATAAGGAGAAGATAAATGAAAAGTTATAAGTTAATTGCAACTATCTTGAGTTTGTTACTCCTATTATCAGTAGGTGTTTTTGCTCAAGAAGAAAAAGAAATGACTGAAGAGGAATTTCAAACAGAAATGAATAGATTAACTCAAGAAAGAGTGGAATCTACAAAAGAGATAAACGAATTAAAAAGCCAAATAGATGCTCTTAAAGCGAAACAAGCTGCATTAGAATCTATTGAAGATAGCCAAAGAGAATTAAATACTTTAGTTGGTGCTACAGATGCTTCTATTGCACGTTACAGAAAAGATGTTGCTGAGTTAGAAGCTAAACTTCAACGTCGTGAAGGTAGTGTTGAAGACTCTAAGTTGGCGTTAGAAAATCTTCAAAAAAATAAAATTAGTGCTCTCCCAGAATTTCACGACGAAGTTTACGGACAGATGCAACGCAATTTAGCTGCATGGGAACAAGAAGAAGCTAGCAAAGAAGTTAGTTATACTGTTGTAAAAGGCGATTATCTTTGGAAAATTGCTAAAAAAGATGAATTTTATGGAAATGGATTTGCTTGGCCTGTAATATATAATGCAAATAGAGATCAAATTAAAAATCCAGATTTAATTTATCCAAAACAGGAGTTCAAAATTCCTAGCTTAAATGACGAAGAAAAATCTAAATACGAAAAAGCTAAAGCTAATTACAAACCAGCTCCTCCTACACAAAACTAAATTTTGTTAAGGATAGATGGTTTATATTTTAAGGATGTTCAATTTTGGACATCCTTTTTTTTATCCCATAGAACAAAACAAGGGTTAATTTTTATTTCCTTGTCTTCAAGATTCGTAAAAGGGAGCAAAAAAAAATCTAATTGATATTTCGCTTACGGTGAGGTAGTTTATTTAAGGAGGTTGTTACGCAAGTTGAAAAGCAGTTAAATATTGATAATGTTAACACACAAGATTTACTTGGATTCAATGACACAAACATTAAGCCAATTGAAGAAAATTTTAATGCCTCGTTAATTATACGTGGCGATAAAGCTATTATTAAAGGTACATCCGATGAAGTAATAAGCATTGAAAAAATTCTAAAAGAAATGATTTATGTGCTTAATACAAACGGGAATATTTCTTCTAAAGATGTAATTACAATTATCGATTTAGCCATTTCTGGGAAGGAAATAATTGCCGACAAGGATTACGATAATATTGTTCTCTATTCAAAAAAGGATGTTATAAAAGCTAAGACTCCTACACAAATTGAATATTTTGAAAGTGTTGCAAAGAACGATATTTGTTTTGCAATTGGACCTGCAGGAACTGGGAAAACTTATCTTGCCGTTGCATTTGCTGTTGCTGCCTTAAAAAAAAGAACAGTTCAACGAATTGTTTTAGCACGCCCTGCTGTTGAAGCTGGTGAAAGCCTTGGCTTTTTACCTGGTGATTTTAGAGATAAAATTGATCCATATCTCCGTCCACTATACGATGCACTTCAAGATATGTTGCCCAAAGAACAAATGAGGAATTATATTGAAAAAGGAATTGTTGAAATTGCTCCTCTAGCATTTATGCGTGGCAGAACGTTGAACAATGCTTATGTAATTTTAGATGAAGCCCAAAATGCCACAGCAATGCAAATGAAAATGTTTTTAACACGTCTTGGACCAAACTCAAAATCAATAATTACTGGCGATATTACACAAATTGATTTACCTAAAAAAAGCGATAGTGGATTAGTGCAAGTAAAAAATATACTTCAACATATTGATGGTGTTGGATTTGTATTTTTTAATAAAGGCGATGTTGTAAGACACAAACTTGTTAAGGATATTATTAACGCTTACGATAAATTTTTAGATGAGAAATAGTTATAGCAGTTAGTATATAAAAAGTTGTCGATTGTGGAACTTAAATCTTTCAATTTGCAAGTAAGTTGAAACTGACTACGACCATGAACACCTTACTATCTAGATATGAAATTATATTAATTCTCAAGGCAATTAATACAAAACATTGTAGAACCCGATTCAAAAACTAAATCAACATATAAATATTTATCATCAATTGTAGATACAACTTTTCCCCAAACAAAAATACCTCTCCAAGTTCAAGTATAAAATGTTCTAATAAATCTTCTGCAGAATAAGACTATTAATTAATTATTATTATCAGAAGAACTATGTTCAGTATCTGAAACCCCATAATTATAAAGATTATTAAGTGATAATCGTAAACGCAAGATTGGAACTAGTAGAAAAAAAGAATTGTTGTTAGAAGACCAACTTCTCATGCTCTTAATGTACTACAGATTATACATATCACTAAAAAAAAGCGATGTACAAATCAAAAGGGAAAAATTCGTAAAATAATTTGTTATTTTTACTCTTCAAAATGAGCAAAATATATGAACGCAATAGAAGTAAATGAACTAACAAAAATATACAAGGCAACCAGAGGTGGTGTTGAAGTTACAGCACTAAATAATTTTTCGCTATCGGTTGCAAAGGGTGAAATTTTTGGGCTACTTGGTCCCAACGGTGCGGGTAAAACTACTCTTATAAAAACTCTGCTTGGAATTGTTTATCCAACAACTGGAACTGCTAAAATTCTTGGGCAACCAATTAGAGACTACAGAATAAAGAGAAAAATTGGATTTCTTCCTGAGAACCACAAGTTTCCTAATTACTTAACAGCCGAGCAAACACTTAAATATTTTGCTCAGTTGAGTGATGTTGAATTTAAAGACATAAATAAGCAAATTGATAAACTCCTATCTCTTGTGAAAATGGAGAGATGGAAGAAAACAAAAATTAGCAAATTCTCAAAAGGGATGATGCAACGGCTTGGATTAGCACAAGCAATGATGAATAACCCAGAACTAATATTTTTGGATGAGCCCACAGATGGCGTTGACCCCATTGGGCGAAAAGAGATTCGTGATGTTTTAGAGAACTTAAAAAACAGTGGAACTACAATATTTCTTAATAGTCATTTACTATCCGAAGTTGAATTAGTAAGCAACAGAGTTGCAATAATGAATTCTGGTAAATTATTAACCGAAGGTAAAGTTGAAGATTTAACAACAAGCAAAGAGAGCTACATAATTGAAACAGCAAATGCTATTGAAAGCAATTTGCTACAAACAACTTTCGATAATATTAGACTTAAATTAGAAACCTCTCACAAATTAAATGTGAATGTAAAAGATAATATGGAGTTAAATTTTGTAATTGATAAATTAAGAAAAGATGGAGTAAATATTAAAACTATTACAATCCAAAAACATTCACTCGAAGAATTATTTCTGTCGCTAATTGCAGATGAAAGGGGTAGTGAAAAATGAAAAATATTTACACACTTGCACTTCTAACTTTTCGTGAAGCGTTATCTAAAAAGATTTTTCTCTTTTTCTTTTCTGTTTCTACTTTCATAATTGTTGTCTTTGCACTTCTCTTTGCTTTTATTTCTGCTGATTCATTTTCTGGCGGATTTGTTAGTAGCCAAACCACAACATTTGATAACACTATTGCCAATGGAATAAAGATGTTCCTAATTTATCCACTTTATGCTGGTGGGCTGTTTATCTCAATTTTTTCTGTTGCGGGCTTTATTCCTTCATTACTTGAAAAAGGAAATATCGATTTAATTTTGTCTAAGCCAGTTTCACGACCCCAAGTTATTTTAGGCAAGTTTTTGGGTGGAACTGCAATGGTTTTTACAAATCTTTTTTATGCAATCTTTATGCTTTGGCTTTTAATTGGGTTGAAGTTTAATGTTTGGCAAATGGATTTTCTACTTGCTTCGGTAAGTATAACGCTTGCCTTTGCGTCAATTTATTCTCTAATTATTTTTATTGGAATTGTTACACGAAGCACAATGTTCTCGCTGGTTATATCGTATTTAATATTTTTCGTTTTCTCTCCACTTCTATCATCGCGAGAAACTATTTTTGCATTTGTTGATAATGGATTGATGAAAACTATTTTTGAATTGCTCTATTATCTTATTCCGCAAACATCAGATTTGTCGTCAATAACAACATCGTTTGCTGTTGGAAATCCAATAGGGAATCCTGCTATAATTCTTACTTCAATTATTTATATAATTCTCATTTTATATGTTTCGATTTTCATTTTTAATAAAAAAGATTATTGAATCAACTTTGTAAAATTGAATTTTCAAAAGCATGCCCCTTTGTGGGAATTTTTTACAGTGAGAGATTCCCGATAATCCCGATGTATCGGGACGAGAATGACATGGTATAAAATTATTTCCTTATGTTGATAACATTGCCCCTTAATTCCCTCATAAGTGGGGAAATATATTCCATTCCACTCTGTGGGATGGCACAAAAATTACCCTCTTGAGAGTAATGGCACTAACATAAGCAATTACGTATATTTCCGATATTTACCTTTCTTTGTTCTCCGTGAATATTTTCTAGAGGGTTTTCTTTTCGGAAGAGTTTG
>CAMZLW010000086.1 GCA_947311785.1 uncultured Ignavibacteriales bacterium
CTTTTTTTTGCGTTTTCTGAAATAACTGGAAAAATATTTCTGTTTAATCTCGTAACTTGTTGTTTTATTGAATTTTAATTTTGACTCTGAATTGCTGTACTTGTTGAAAACTCCAACTTAATTATTTATCAAAACGGAGAAAGAAAAATCCTTAATCCTTTGGGAGATGGAAATTATTTATGGGCTTCGGTTTCGCCCGATGGTGAAAAAATATTATTTACATTTGCTGGTAAAGGGAGTTATGTTACAAAATTAAATGGAGAGATAATTACTGAACTCGGTTTTGCCCACTATCCACAATGGTCGAACAATGGTGAGTGGATTGTTTACATGAAAGATTACGATGATGGTGATAAGGTAACTGACTCGGAGTTATTTGTTTCTTCGGTTGATGGTAAAAGTGTTTATAATATTACTAATACCAAAGAGATTTACGAGATGTATCCTCAATGGTCAAAGATTGGAAATGAAATATTTTGTAATTCTACAGATGGAATTATATATAAAATTAAATTAGAGCTTAATTAGGAATAATAAAATGAATATACTTAAATCTAGTGCAATATTTTTATTGCTAAGTTCGTTATTAGTAGCTCAATCGTTGAGTGGCGTAAAAGTTTGTATCGACCCCGGACACGGTGGGCATAATCCAAGTAATGATAGGCATATACCAATTCCAGATTTTTGGGAATCGGAAGGCAATTTTTCTAAGGCAACGCATCTAAATGAAATACTTACTTCGCTTGGAGCCACTGTTATTGTTACCAGGCACGGCAATAGTGATTCGGATGATATTGGCTTATCTGTAAGAGCTGGAATTGCAAATTCAAATAATGTAGATTTGTTTCATTCAATCCACTCCAATGGGTATAAAGGAAACTCAAATTATTCTTTAGTTCTGTTTAGGGGAACTGATAGTAAGCCTATATATCCAAAGGCAAAATCATATGCACGCATTGTGTATGAACAGCTTGAAAAAACGAACCACGTTATAGACCGTTCAAATAACGCACGTGGAATAACAAGTTTTTATGGTAGCGATTATTTAGGAGTAATAAGACCTCTCACAATGCCTGGAATATTATCGGAAGGTTCCTTTCACGATTATATTCCAGAAGGATGGAGATTAAAGAACGAGCAGTACTTGCGTCATGAGGCTTTGGCAATTACTCGCTCTATGCTTTCACATTTTAATGCAGGAACTTTACCTAATGGTAATATTGCTGGAATTTTACGCGACCCATCTGCTACAGTTCCATCTTCGTACAAAGTAATCTCTTCTTTGGGCGATTCTAAAAAACCACTTAATCATGTTAAAGTTACTTTGCAACCAGGAGGGCTGGTATATACTGGGGATGATCAAAATAACGGATATTATTTTTTCGAAAATATTGCTCCTGGTAAATATAAACTATATCTCGAAGCAGAGGATTATGCCCTTGATTCTACTGAGGTTACAGTCTATGCAAATAAATCTACATTCTTCAATAAAAATCTTTCGCTTGTTGGAAATGAAAATAATCCAAATGTTACAGAAAATATTCCAGCTAACTTAATAACAAATTTTAGTAATGCTGGTAATATTGAAATTCAATTTGATATAAGAATGGATGAAAGTGCAACTGCTTCAGCATTTTCAATTACTCCATCAGTAGCTGGAAAGATTTCGTGGAAAGATAATCAGAAACGATTAATTTTTAATCCAACAAAAAATTTAACACCAGGCGAAACATATCAAGTAACAATTACAAATAGTGCAAAAACTATTTTCGGAAAAAATCTTGTGGCAGATTATAACTTCCAGTTCTCAACTCGCTCTAAACTTACTTTAACAAGTACATATCCATTAGATGGAGCAACGGATATAAGCAGAAGTGTTAACATCAGATTGCAATTTGATGAAGCAATTAATTCGGGAACTCTTGGAGGAAATATTAGTTTTAAAGATAGTGATGGAAAATCTGTTAATTTGGTGGTGGATTTTTACTCATATTCTAAAGGATTAATTTCGTTTGTGCCTGCATCAAATTTAGATATCGGGAAAAGCTATATTGTTTCAATAGGCGAAAACATTGGTGATGTTGAAGGAGTAACATTCCAAGAGAATATGGAAATATCATTTACAGTTGAAACCGAAGCGTTTCCAAATGGAACTATTGTTGACGATTTTGAAACTACAGGTAATTGGAAAACTCCAAAAAATTCTGGTTCAATAGGAATTAGTGATAAATCACTTTTTGAAACTGTAAATACCGAGAAGCACGATGGAAGTTTTTCGGGCAAACTTAAATACATTTTTACTGAGATCGGAGGATTTTATAACTTGATGCGAGTAAACCCAATAGTTGTTGGCAGCAATAGTGAATCTATGTTTGGACTTTGGATAAAAGGGAACTTGAGTAATAACGTTGTTGAGTATCTATTTAGCGATTCACAAAATAATATGTACACAGTAAAAGTTGACACACTAAATTTTACTGGATGGAAAATGAAATTAATAAAACTAAGCGATGTTGCTACAGGCAATTTAAAATTTGTAGGTATAGGAATTAAACATAATGCCTCTGCAGATACATCTGGAACAATATATATTGATGATGCTCAATACGATTTTACAACTCCAGTTATTAACGAAGTAAATAGTTTGCCAAGCAAATATTCGCTTTCACAAAATTATCCAAATCCATTTAACCCAAGTACCACAATAAAATATTCAATTCCCGTAGAAGCACGCCGCGGCGTGCCACTACAAAGCTTGCCAGTTACATTAAGAGTTTATGATATTCTAGGACGTGAAGTAGCAACACTTGTAAATAAAAATCAAAATGCTGGTAATTATAAAGTTCAATTTGATGCAGCTCATCTAACAAGCGGAACATATTTTTACAGATTAATTTCTGGAGAGTTTTCAAAAACGATGAAATTTATTTTATTGAAGTAGGATATCCTTGTTCCGTAAGGAAGGGCTTTTTCTATTATGTAGTGCTAGAGGGTTAGCAATTATGGGCGAATATTAAAAACCGTTGAAACGGTTAAACCCCGATTATGCAATAGGATTGGAAAGAACAAGACCCTAATTAAAAATCATCAACACAGAAGACGACCTGCCCCGCCTTAGCTGGAGTTAGGGATGATAA
>CAMZLW010000087.1 GCA_947311785.1 uncultured Ignavibacteriales bacterium
GTATGCCTATAGCTGCTGCAAATAACTCTTCCTGTGTCATCGCTTTGCCTTTAACTTTTTTTGTCGCTTTTTCTCCCTCTCAAAATAATGATAATTTTTCTATTACCCACTCACTTTTATAAAGAACCATTTTACCCTTTATTCATAAGGGGTGGGGAGTTTACGACCAGGCACTAGATAGACAAGTTGGGTTAAACGAGAAAGAATACTTTTAGCTAAATGGTGTTTCTACATTTGGGGAAAAAGCTTAGAAACTGTTGAGCAATTATACAATTACGATTTTATATTACAAAATGCGGAATAAAAGAAGCTACAAACACGAGAAAACTTTTGTGGAAAATGTGGCATAGTGAAAAGAATAAAACGAAGAGCCAACCATGCTCTCGTAGTGGATAAGTCTAAAAAAAAAATAACCTTAGAAAAAGTAGATTTTTAGTTGAACCTTTATTGTGATCTAAATTGCAATTCATATAATTTTTTGTAAATCCCATTTTTATCGCTAAGCAACTCTTCGTGTTTTCCTAACTGAACTATTTTGCCTTTATCCATAACAATAATTTTATCGGCATTTCGAATTGTACTTAATCTGTGAGCAATTACAAATGTGGTACGCTCTTTCATCAAATGCTCAATTGCTTCTTGCACCAATACTTCCGATTCGTTATCTAGTGCGGAGGTTGCCTCATCAAAAATCATTATTGGTGGATTTTTTAGTAACGCTCTTGCAATAGAAAGGCGTTGCCTTTGTCCGCCAGAAATTTTTGTTCCTTTCTCTCCAACAACTGTATTATAGCCATTCTCCATATTTTCAATAAACTCGTGGGCATTAGCAATTTTTGCAACTTCAATTACCCTTTCAATAGGAGTATTTGGCAAACCATAAGCAATATTGTTATATACTGTTTCATTGAATAAAACTGTCTCTTGAGTAACAACCCCCATTTGGCGACGTAAATCTTGCACCTTAATTTCTTTTATATCAATTCCATCCATCAATATTTTCCCACTTGTGGGGTCATAAAACCGAGGAATTAAATCAGCCAAGGTTGTTTTACCCGCACCAGAACTACCTACAAGAGCAATTATTTCGCCATTTTTTACTGTAAAACTTACAGCGTCTAAAACTTTTTCTTCTGAATCGGAATAATTGAATGTAACATTTTCAAATTTAATTTCATTTTTAAATGTTCCAGATTCTTTAGGATTTTTAACATTAACAATAGATGGTTCAGTATCAAGTATTTCAAAAATTCGTATGCCAGCACCAATAGATTCCTGCACTTTATTATTTACTTGACTCATTTTTTTTAGCGAAGGCATCATTTGAAATATTGCAAACAAG
The DNA here is from genome assembly GCA_947311785.1 of uncultured Ignavibacteriales bacterium. Classification (GTDB taxonomy): domain Bacteria; phylum Bacteroidota; class Ignavibacteria; order Ignavibacteriales; family Melioribacteraceae; genus 1-14-2-50-31-20. Next base: position 1,343 of record CAMZLW010000087.1, read on the forward strand.
AAGCCCATAAATTCACTTGCTTTTATTTCATGTTCAACAAGAACAAGCTGACCGCCAAAATATATTATTGCTGCACCTAGCATAACAGCAATAATTTCTGTTGCTGGAGACGAAATATTTCTAACTCTAATTAATTTAATTATTAGTCTAAATAAATTTTGGTTTTCCGTTCTAAATTTATTTTTTTCAAATTCTTCCATTCCAAATGCTTTTACAATTTTCATTCCAGCAAGTGTTTCGTGAAGTATGCCAACAATAGACCCCAATTTTTGTTGTAGTCTGTAGCTCATTCTTCTTAGAAGCCCGCCAATACTGGCAATTATCAAAATTGAAAATGGCACAATTAGCAAAGAGAAAAGAGTAAGTTTCCAGCTAACAGAAAATGCAATTCCAAAAAAGACAAGTACGGTAAGCGGTTCCTGAAAAACATTTAGGAACACTTGGGTTATGCTTTGCTGAATAATTCCAACATCGTTTGTAAAGCGAGAAATGATATCGCCAGATTTTTGATTTTTGAAAAAGGAAAGTGGGAGTTTTAAAATGTGCTGGTACAAATCATTTCTAAAATTTCTAATTATTCCTTGCTCTACATAAGCAATAAAATAACTTGATATGTAACTGAAAATATTCTTAAATATAAATGTAACAATTATTAAGATGCTTATGTTTAAAAGAATTTCATCAATTGTTCCTGATAAAATATATTCTTGAAAATTTTGTTTTATTGCATCAACTGAGTTAATAATCCAATCTGGCAAAATAGATGTGCTTGTAGAAGTGCTTACTTTCTCTATCACTTCTGAATTATCTTCATTAAATAAAGTACCGAGTAGCGGAATAGTTAGATATATTGAGAGACCATTCATTGCAGTAAAAAATACTGTGCTAACAATTGAAGCAACTAGATGCTTCCAGAAAGGTTTTGCATACGATAATATTCTAAAAAAAATATCCATAAAACTTAGTTTGTTAAAAATTAGTTGTAAAAATAAAGGAAGTTAGGGTTAATATAAATTATTATTTTTTTTATTTAGTTCCCAAAGTTTTGTGTATTTCAGAAAAACACCAAAAGCTGACATATTTGCAAGAATGAACCCCTCCTTGCCATCAAGGAAGCCCAAATTTAACATGTACATATTTATAAACTTGTTTAATACAAAAAAAGGAATTAGAATTAGGGGATATTTCTTTCCTTTTTCAAAAAGTTCTTTTGCTTGTAGCGAACTATATCTATCCAACTTCTCCATATTTTTCTCTAAAGATGGATAGGTGTAATGATAGAACTCAACAGCAATGTTGGGCTTATCCCCTGCAATAACAACAGATTCGTGAATTACACTATCGTTGTAATTACCAAGTTCTTTGTTAAATATTCGTAACTTAAATTCATTTCCCCAGCCAGAATGATTAATCATTCTTCCAAGATAGAACGATTTAATTTGAACTTTATAGGCATTCTGTTTTGGGTTTTCTAAAAGAGTTTTAATAACAGCAACAGAGTTTTCAGAAACTTGCTCATCTGAGTCAATTGATAAAACCCAGTTATGGCTTGCTGAATTTACTGCAAGTTGTTTTGTTTTTCCAAACCCCAACCATTTTGTTTTAATAATTTTGCAATCATATTTTTTACAAATTTCGATTGTCTTGTCTTTAGAGCCAGAATCAACCACAACAATTTCATCAACCCAATGGAGAGATTTCAGACATCTTTCAATATTTGATTCTTCGTTCTTAGTTATTATTACTGCAGATATTTTGTTTTTTGTTGTCATAAAATTTTCAACTAAAACTATTTGTGATTTTCTTTATTCTGTTTTTTGTTTTGGTGCCAAAATCAATTTTAGGGCTTTTAAGCGGACCATTATAGATTTTCCCTCTCAAAAGATATTTATCTGTAAATGTTTTGGAACTCATCCCCCATTTATTAATAAATATATTATATCCATCATTTTTTGTTTTGGAAATTCTTTTGGTAGTCTTTGCAGCAAAATGATAAACTCTACTTTTGGAAATGCCTTTGAATAATCTTATACCCATCTGCCAAAGTTTCATCGAAAAATCTGGGTCCGAATACATTCCAGGCGAAAACTCAACGCTGTAACCACCTGCTAAATCCCAAACATCTTTATGAACAATATTTGGTGGCCATGTTGCACCGTTCCAATCTGTTTTTTTTATTTTTGCAAAACCAGCTAATAATTTTTTTTCTTCAAATGTTTCAATACTTGAACCACAATTAAATTCTATTGCAGATGGATTAGTTGTTGCTGGTTCTATCATTGTAGCAGAAAGGAAAAAGTTATTATGTCCAATAGAAATAATTTCATCATTTAAATGTTTATCCCACTCTGGAAGAACATACATATCATCATTCATATACAAAAGGTAATCTGTTTTGAGCAAACTACGACTGATGTTTAGAGCATAACAAATTCCAATATTTTTTTTGCTTTGTGTATAATCTACATCCTCTTGTTTATTAAGCCATTCGATAGTTCCATCATTCCCTTCATTAACATGAACTATTATTTGATGCTCAAAATGTGAGTTTTTTCTAATACTATTTATGCATAATTTAAGATATTCCAAATTATTCCAAGTAGGAATAATTATAGAAAATTTAAGATTTTCATTTTTAACTTTTATGTGTTTATTTATGTTCATTTTAATTTAGTTCAATAACTGTTGCACTATCGTCATCAAGGGGATTATCGAGTCCGAACTTTGCTTTATAGTTTCCTGCATTTATTTCGTTTTTCTTTTTTTGATAATAATTATAATTGGCTTGTTCTTTTACACCTTTATTTTTAATGGTTACTCTTTCGTGAAAAAGGTGGATTGCATATTCATCATAAAATGGGTTAAATCCCTCGAGACCAATTTTATATAACCTGCTACCAACATCATCGTCCTCAGCACCCCAACCAATAAATTTTTCATCGTAACCATTTATTTTTTCAAAATCTCTTCGGTTAATTGCACAAATTCCACCACGCAGTCTTGGTTGATTAGTTAATTTTAATTTATGTAAATAGTAATATCTTTTATCTTTTTGGAATTGGTTTTTAATTTTTTTCTTTTCAGTTTCGTCTATTAAATCAATAAATGAATTACTAATTATTTTGTTTTCTGTAAGAAGATTACTTTTTTGTTCACTCAACCAAATAGGCATTCCCGTAATAAATCTTTTTTCTTTTCTGTTTTTAATGAAAGTTTCAATCAGATTAGTGGTATGAATTAAATCCTGATCTAAAAATATTATTAAATCTCCGCTCGAGTTTCTCACTCCATTGTTACGAGTTTTTGCAAGTCGGAAGCCTTTATTTTCTTGCCGAACATACTTTACGGGGAAATCGAAAGTTTTCACTATTTCAGAAATTTCAGAAACAATATCTTCGCTTGAACCATCATCAGAAAGGATTAGTTCATCTGGTTTAACAGACTGATTTTGTAAAGAGAAAAGTGCTTTTCTAATTAAATTGCTTCTGTTAAAAACTGTAATTATTAAACTTGTTGTTATCAAAATTTTTCTTAAGATTTAATGCTATTTTTAATTTGGGTTGAAGATATATCGTGTGTTCTTGGAAGATAGATTACCTTGCAATATTCTGAGAGGAAATCAAATTCCCCTTCCCAATCGTTGCCCATCACAAAAACATCAATATTATATTTTTTGATATCATCAATTTTTTGCTCCCAATTATTTTCTGGAATAACCTCATCCACATATTCAATAGCTTTTACAATTTCATTTCTATGTTGATAGGGATATATATTTGCCTTATGCTTCTTTGCATTAAATTCATCTGTAGAGACAGCGACAATAAGATAATCACCCAATTGCTTTGCTCTTTCCAATACTTTTAGATGTCCATAATGAAAAAGATCAAATGTACCGTATGTAATAACTTTTGTCATCTTACTCCTATAAGTAAATTGATGTTCTCACTGAATTACTTGGACCATCAGCCCAATCCCAATTTTTAATTGGTTTATTCCACGATTCACCATATTTGGTTGTGATATATTTTAATGTCTCTTTTGGCACCATAAATTTATGATTTAGAAACGTCTCTTCTTTCAATTCAATTGCATCGTAATAATATTTAATTAAATTTAACCCGCGTTCTGTTCCATCCCACGCAGCATGCCAATACTTTCCGTGTTCTTCATAAAAGAAAAATATATCAAGCTTAAGATTATTACGAATAAATGATAATTCAAGTCCTAAATCTTTTCTCCCAAACACATGCATCAATTTCCAACCGTTCTGTATAAATTCAAGAATAACATTATCATTATATTCAGAGATAAAACTACCCATATCCAAATCAAGGTCGTGCTTAATAAAATTACTATCTCTATAGTATCCTAATAGAGTACCATCTGTTAGCCAATTTCTCATATTAAGTTTATCTAAAATCTCCTTTGCATTTACAAGATTTTCAATTCCAAAATCTTGGTCAATTGTTCTATTTCTAATAAAACTCTTTCTCCTTTTCTTAAGAGAACCTAAATATAATCTTCTAAATAATTTATTATCTAGATTTGGTAAACCTCTTCTTTTATATGCTAACTCTCTTGCTCTCTTGAAACTTTTAACGCTTGTGACTGCATTACCGTGTGATTCTGAGTTGTCGAGTACCCGATAAAAATATAAAGGTTCATTAATGATACGTAATTTAGTAACTTCTTCAAGTTTATATATTATATCTTTATCTTCAGCATATAAAATGCTTTCATTGTAACCTTCTGTTAAGTTATATACTGACTTTCGAAAAGTTCTAAATGCACTTACATAATTACATTCAATACTATTTTGCCAGGGATTGATAGGTTTACTAAATCCTAAATCTGTTACATTCATTTCTTCATCACAAAACCAGAAATTTGTATAAACACACCCTGCTTTACAATGAGTATCATAATAGTTAAGTATTTTCTCTATTGCAGTAAGTTCAAGTTTATCATCTGCATCAAGAATTCCCATAATATCATTTTGTGAATTTTTAATTAGCTTTTTTAATGTTCTTATATAACCAATATTCTGTTTGTTAGAAATTATTTTAATTCTGGGATTGCCTTTATATTTAAAATATATTTTTTCAGAGTCATCTGTACTTGCATCATCAACTATACAAATATCCCATCTATCAGATGTTTGATTAATAACAGATTGGATGCACTCTTCAACAAACTTACCATTGTTATAGTTTGCTATTAATATAGTTATATTTTCTTTTTTTGAATTCATAATTGTATTATCATCTAGTAAAATTGTTAATTTCCAATGCAAACTTATTATTCTGTGTACAATTGTTCAAAGATATTTTAAATATTTTTGATAGCAAAGAATCACTATTTAGTATTTCCTTTTTTTCTAAATATTGATATGAATCAATCATCATCTTATTATAAAGCATTGAAGCAAATGGATTATGCGATAAATATGTTTCAATTTCAACATCTTCTTTTTCAAATTCTTTTGTGTCTGACCAAAGTGTTGGTGCAAACATATTAAACTCGTGATGAAAATAATCGTATTTTTGAGCTATTGCCCACAATATATCATATCCAATTTCAGTCCAACCTAGTTTAATTTTCTTATTAAAAAAATAGCGTAATGCTTTTTTTCTAAGTATTTCATCTATTTTTTCAATTTGGTTTCCTATTAACTGACAATTTTTTCTAGCAGCCATAAAACCAATTGAAGGTTTTCCTTTTTCTCGTCCATATCCAACATAATCAAATTCTTGCAACTGAGTAATTACAGCATCATCAATATTACGTAACAAAATAATATCACTATCTAACCAAATTCCACCATATTTATGTAGTAACATAAATCGTATATAATCTGCCTTGTGTGCAATATCAGTAAATTTATTAACAATTGGGGGTAAATCAATATAATTAGTTACTATTTTTTCATCCAACAGTTTAATTTCAAAAGAACCTTTATGACACTTTATTGTTTCTAAACAAAGTTCTATGTAAGGAGGTTTTGTTAAACCACTTTTGTTTTCCCAATACATCCAAATTATTTTTTCATACATAAATTAATGCTCTAAAAATTGTTATAAATTTTTGATAATTATTTACATTCATACTATTTCACTTTAACCGATACAAAAATATATATCTCTTTTGCGATTTCTCATACAGACTTTTAATTTTATAAGATGCTAGATTAAATGGAACAATATCCAAATTTATAGGATAATACCCCCAATTATCAATGTGATTATATGTTTTTATACTATCATTCTTTTTCATTTTTGGGAAGCTCGTACTCAAAAAATATTTTGCTCCAGACTCTTTTATCTTTTCAATAACCTTTTGCCCTAATTCAATTTCAAGATGAAAAAGAACATCACGACAAATAACTAAATCAACTTTTGAGTAGTCTGCAGTAACAATATCTTTTTCTTCAAATACAGTATTTGGAGTACCAAACTTCTCTTTATTTGTTTGAATTAGCTCTTGAGACGCATCCCAACCAACATACTTAACATGAGTTGTTGATTTTTTATTGAATAAACTACCCACTTCATAATTTAGTTGTACATGTTGCATCCAGTTCCAATCGCCACATCCTAAATCTAAAATCGATTTAATCTGATATTTTCGAAGTATTTTATTAATAAATGGAACCGTTTTGGTTGTTGCTTCAAGCGAACTTCCAGGTCCACAAGGAGACTCAATTTTTCCTTCAGCCTGGTTTTTGAGACCGAATTTTACATATTCCTTTGCAGATTGGAAATTTGTCTTTTGACTATACATAAAATCATCCTTTCTTGCACACTAAAAAAATACAAATATCACTTAATTATTATATTCTAAAATGAATAATATAAAAATACAGCTTCGCACTCGTATTTCAAAACTAGTCCACTATGTAACATATGCAAAAACAATGTAGCTGAAACATTGACATGTTTATCTAGAGCTTGAAATTAAAATTAAGTTACATTATCTGAGATAAAAATATTTTCGTATATATCAACCACTTGCAACTAAGATATTTCATTTTAAACTAAACTTTATCTAACCCATTTTTACAAAAAATATTTTTTTCTATCTTCTTTTTATCAAAAAGTTTAAAATTAAACCTAACATCATCTCCAGAATAATTTACTTTATGATGCAAGTGATAAACAATTGCTCCAAATCGGATTGATTTCAGTTTGATTCCGTTTTGCTTCAACCGCCATTCAATATCAATATCTTCACCAACACCAGCTTTAACATAGTCTTCATCAAATCCATTTATTTCAAGCAAATGTTTTTTATATATTCCCCAATTGCATCCCCATATTCCAGTATCCCTAAACGATTTAATAAAGGGAATATAAAACGAATATTTTATTCTCTTAGATTTGGAACTAACCAAATTGGAATAACTAAGTAAATTTAAGTTTTGAGAATCAAGAATGTTGTTAGTTAATTTTTCGCTAAGCATAACACGCCTGCCAAATAGTGCAATGCCATCTTCAATAGATTTTGAATACTCTTTAATAAAATGTTTGTGTGGAACAACATCCCCATCCATGAAAATAATAATTTCACCCTCAGCAATTTTAATTGCTTTGTTTAATATTTCATTTTTTCTAAAACCATTATCCTCTTTTTGCTGAATATGTTTTATTAAAAAAGACGTTTTACCAAATTTATTATCAATAAACTTAACTGTTTTTTTTTCATTATCATCTTCGGCAACAATAACTTCAAAATTTTTAACAGACTCTCTTTCAAGTCCTTTAAATATTAAAGATAGAGCTGGTAAATTTTTGTAGTATGCTATTATAACAGATATTTTCAAAGCAACTCACTTGTAATTATTCCAATCACAAATATAGAAATTAAGAAACTTGACTAATAGATTTTTTATCTTTGAGTTTAATTTTTTGTGAAATAATTTGCAGCTAAACCCAAAGAAAATATTAATAGTTCAAACAGCATTTATTGGTGATGTAATAATTATTACCCCGTTAATAAAGGCTGTAAAGAAATTATATTCCAATGCTTTGCTTGATGTAATGGTAATACCACAAACCGCTGGAGTATTAGAACACAACCCAAATATTAATGAGATAATTCTTTTTGATAAAAGAAAAAATAAAATAATTTCGTTCATTAAAACTTTATTGCTTCTAAAAAAGAATAAATACGATGTTGCAATAACTCCACATAGCTCGGTAACTACAGCATTGCTATTAAAGTATGCAAAAATTAAAATCCGTGTTGGATATGACCGCTGGAGTGCTGCAAAACATTTAACGCACAAAGTTCCTCACCCAGATGGAATTCATAAAACAGTTAAAAATTTATCGTTGCTTTCTCTGTTTACTGAAAAAGTATTTTCAAATCAAACGGAACTTTTTCCAACTATAACAATGATTGAGAAGGCAAATAATTTACTTTCTGAAATTAAAACCAACAGCAATAAATCAGTAGCAATTGCCCCAGGCTCAGTCTGGTTCACAAAAAAATGGCCAACTGAATATTATAAAATTTTAGCTGAGCAATTAGTTGAAAATAATTTTGGAGTTGTTTTAATTGGTAGCAAAGATGAAAAAGAAATTTGTGATAAAGTGCTTCCAACTAAAAACGGAATTAACCTTGCAGGGGACCTTTCACTTTTAGAATCGGCTGCAGTAATAAAAAAATGCGATTTAATGATTTGTAACGATAGCGGTGCGTTGCACATAGCAAACGCAATGCAAACGGATGTATTTGCATTCTTTGGTCCAACAGTGCAATCCATTGGTTACTTCCCATTCCGTAAAAATGATTTTGTTTTTGAAAGAGATATGGAATGTCGTCCCTGCGGTAGCCACGGTGGTAAGAGTTGCCATTTAGAACATCACGAGTGTATGAAAAAAATCACACCAAAAATAGTTTTGGCAAAAGTATTAGACAATTTCTCATTAGTTGATTCTGTTTGATTTATATTTGTGTCGTAATTTTACTGCACGCAAAAGCACAGCACAAGATTATAAGAAATCAATAATTATTTTAACCTAAAAATGGATTTAGTATTTTATGACTCCAGCATATTACATATATAAATACCCATACATACTTGGTTGGTATTTTGCAAAATTGATGGGAAAAACAAAGGGGCTAACTTTTTATTGTGCTGACCCACTAGACTACGAAATGTTTATCCCGATAAAAAAACACTTACCCGATATAGAAATTATTGCAAAGAATAAAAAGACTAGAGACTACTTGGCAAAAAATGGGATTGAATATTTGCGAATGCCAACATTTCCTAAAGCAGTAATTATGGCAAGACACGCACCTTATAAATTTCCTGTTAAACAAATTATTAAAATTGGATTTGACCATGGTCTTTACCAGTTTAAAAGATGGACTGGAGCTGATAATTACAACCGATTCAATAGGTATTTTGTAAGTAGCTCTGAGCAAGTTAAAACTGCTAAATCCCTTGGTATTACAACAACAAAAGCAATTGGATATCCAAAATTGGATAATGCTTTTAATGGAACTTACGATGAAAATTTACTCAAAAAAATTAGCACTGAATTAAAATTAGATTCAAATAAGAAAACTATTATTTTCACTTCAACTTGGAATATTGATGGTCTATCTGCTCTAGATAAATGGATTGACCGAGTTGAAGAATTAACAGAAAAATATAATGTGCTAATTACAGTTCATACTTGGACAGATAAAAATAAAATTAAAAAACTCAAATTAGTTAAAAATGCTTTCTTTATTGATAAGTTTGATGTTACTACATATTTAATGATAGCTGATGTTTTTATTGGTGATTACAACTCACTAATTGGAGAAGCATGTGCATTGGATAAACCAATTATTACTTTCCGTGTTCCAGAATCAAAACGCTCTATTAAAAAAATCACAGAGATGATTGAAAGCATTAGCATTAGAATAAATAGTTTTGATGACCTGCATGATTCCATTGAGAATAGTATAAATAGCCCAAACAAACTAAAACATGAAAGAGAGAATGCTAACAAAATTATGTATTATGCTTTGGATGGAAATGCTGGCAAACGTGCTGCCGAAGAGATAAAAAAATTACTGAACAATTAATTTACAAATTATCACATAATTGTCCATTTTCAGTTCTCCATTTTCAATTAAAAACTATCCTCGTGGATGAAAGTCTTTGTGCATCTGTTTTACAAAATCTCTATCGATGTGTGTATAAATTTGAGTTGTTGAAATGTCTGCATGCCCTAACATTTCCTGCACTGCTCTAAGGTCTGCACCACCTTCTAACAGATGAGTTGCAAAACTATGTCTGAAAGTATGGGGGTGGAATTCTTTTTCAATTTCAGCTAACTTAACATATTTATCAACTATTTTCCAAATGCCCATTCGCGATAATTTTGTTCCACGATTATTTAGAAAAATTATATTTTCGCTCTTCATTTTTTTTTCTAATAAAGGACGCACTGTTTTTAGATACTCAGTAATCCATTTAACAGCACTCTCTCCAATAGGGACAATACGCTGCTTAGAGCCTTTACCCAAAACCCGAATAACGTCATCACTAAAATATAAATCACTTAACTTTAAATTTATTAATTCAGAAACTCTGAGACCACTGGAGTAAAACAATTCTAAAATTGCTTTATCTCTCAAGCCAAGTCTTTCGTTGGTATTTGGCGATTGTAATATTTTTTCAATTTCTGTAAACGATAAAACCGTAGGGAGTTTTCGCTCGGTAATTCGTGTAGATAATATTTCGGCTGGATTTTTTTCGATATATTCTTGCGATGAAAGATATTTAAAAAAGCCCTTTACTGATGATAAGTAACGAGCAGTTGTTGAAGAACTAATTCCTAAATCACGCATTATTTCAAAATACTCTGAAAGTAATTTGGAAGTAATTGTGTTTAAGTCAATTTTGTTTTTGTCTTCAACAAAATGTAAAAACTTATTAAGGTCCGACGAATAAGCTAAAACTGATTGCTCCGAAAGATTTTTTTCCAATTTTAGATAGGCTAAATACTCTTGCAAAAATTGGATTAGTTCTGCACTAATCATCACTCTTATTTTCTAGCTTATCCTGCTCAGGATAGCGTATCCTCTTGTGATGCTGACTAATTAATATACTTATAAACGATTCTTTAATTTTATGAATATCACTAAACGTAAGTGGAGATTCGTTTAGTTGTCCATCATCAATTCTAATTTTAAATAAATTATTAATGTAGTTCCCAATCTTTTCTGGGGTTGGTTCGTCCATTGAGCGAACTGCCGATTCACATGCATCTGCAAGCATTAGCAAAGCTGTTTCACGTGTGTTTGGCTTGGGGCCTGGATAGCGATAGTCGTTCTCGTTTACATTATCTTCGCCATAAAGTTCTTTGGCTTTTTCATAAAAATATTTAACTACCATTGTTCCGTGGTGCATAGGAATAAAATCTATTATTTCAGGTGGTAGTTTATTCTCTTTCCCTAATTCAATTCCTCCTAGAACGTGTTCTTGAATTAAAGAGACACTTTCCTTGGGAGAAAGAGATTCGTGAACATTAACATTATCTAATTGATTTTCTATAAAGCCTTCTGGGTTTATAGTTTTTCCAATATCGTGGTAATAGGCTCCAACCCTTGCCATTATTGGGCTTGCGTTAATTTTCATTGCAGCATTTTCAACCATTGAGCCAATAGTCATAGAATGTGCAAAAGTTCCAGGAGCTTCGTTTGCTAACTTTTTAAGTAGGGGTGAATTAAAATCGGTTAATTCAAACAAGGTTAATTCTGTTGTAATGCCAAATATTTTTTCAACAAAAACAATCATCCCAAATGTAAGCGCTGGGGATATAAGTGCATTAGATGCAGCATAGGCAGTAGAAACAAGCATAGTATCCCAAGTATCAAATCGCTCAAATCCAAAAGCCAAAATGCTTAAGATATATCCTAATAAAATAAATAGGAAGGATTGAAAAATTTGATTTCTATTTTTAATATCCCTAACTGTATAAGCGGCTAAACCACCAGCAACTATGTTTGTAACGGCTAAAATATAATCGTTACCTCTAATTCCAGCAATAATAAGGGCTGCAACGACTGTAGCATAAAATCCAATGCGAGAATCGAACACAATTGTTAATAGCATAGATGCAACAGGAACTAAAATTAATAGCTCCAAAGATCTATCAATCTCTATTTGACCAATTATAAATGCCGAAACACTAACAAATAAAAAGATAATTGCAATGAGCAAAAGTTTCAAATTGTCGTAATATATTTTTTTTCTGAATAAATAGAGATAGATTATTAGTGGAAGAAATAGTAAGGTGATGTGCATAAACTTTCCTACATTCTGTAGAATAGTTCCCCAAGTAGTTAGTGTTGAACCTTTCGCTATTCTGTAAGAATCAATTTTTGCCTTACTCTCAGGAGTAATTCTATCGTGCTTAGCCACAATCCTTTCGTTCTCATTGATAATTCCAAGATTGATGGGAACATTTTCGGCTGCAATTTTTTTTGCTTCTTCGGTTAGTTTTTTACTAAATATTATATTCGGCTTAAGTACAAATGTTAGATATTCTTTAACAGCATTTTTTACTACTACGTTTCTATTAAAGCTATTAAATATTTTTTGGTCTAAATACGAAGTCAGAACTTCTGAATCGTAAAAGCTTTCTTTTAAATAACTTATTTCATACTTGCCATTTCTAACTGAAATTGTATCTCGTGCAATTTGTGGATAAGATATGTTGAGATATCCACGTCTGTAAATTCTCTGAATTTCTGATATACAAAAACTGTTAATCTGTTTTATCGAAAATTTATTTCCGTATTTTTTTTTGGAAATATTTAGAAAAGCTGCAAATGAGTTTGAAGATACACCTATATCGTTACAAGAAAAGCTGGAGTCAGGGTGCTTTTGGCTCAAACTTATATATTCATTTAATCTTTTAGTGTTATTCCTAAAAGCTTCTAAAACTTGAGTGCTAATTTTTTCATCTTTTATAAAGATTGGATAAACACTATTTGTAGCAAGTGTTTTTTCTTTATCAATAACTAATTTATCTTTTAAAATTTCAAATGTTTGAGAAGCAATTAAATCATCCTTAATCCAAATTGAATTTACTTGCACTTCCGAATCAATTGATTCACCCCTTGGAAACATTAGAACAATTAACGAAACTGTAATAATTAATAAAAGCAATTTTACACTTCTGCTTTTTGTTATTTTTTGGATATTAATCAAAAAAATTACTCCTTAGCTTTTAATACCATTTCAAGAAATTCTGCAACGCCATCGTTAACATTATCCTGCGAGGTAATAAAATCGGCTTTGTTTTTTATTTCATTTACAGCATTATTAACAGCAACCTTAAATGCGTTAGTTTCAAACAGCGATCTATCGTTGTACCAATCGCCCATAACAGCAACATTATTAATATTAATTTTTAATTTTTTAAGCAATCTTGTAAGAGCACTACCTTTACTTGAGCCATGTTTTCTCACTTCAAAAAAGTAAATGCTACCTCTTCTGTGCGATTTATAGAATGAAGTATTAAGCCCAAACGAAAAGGGGAATGTCATTTTTTTTTCGATATATTTTATGGAATCTTTGTAATCGCCTGCAAATACAACTTCTAATGTTTCATCTAAGTAATCATCTAGTGAATCTACTTCAACATATTTAGCTCCAAGTTTATCTATTACTTGAGGAACTAACGGACTATGTTCGGTATAGTAAATTGCATCTGCATGGCAAAGTGCAATATTAACAAGATTAAAATCGGCAAGTTTAATTGCTTTTTTAACATGCTTTAATGGAAGATAGGATTCAAAAACCACTTCGTTGTTAAGTGTTTTTATAATTGAGCCATCCAAAGTAATAAGGGGTGTTTTTAATCCAAGAAGATTTGCGTGTTCTACTATTGCACTATGCAATCTTCCTGTAGCAAAAGTGAAACGCATCCCCTTTGCTAGTAAGGCTTTTATTAGTTTTTGGCTTTCTGCCCCAATTTCGTTATTCCCGTTTAAAAGAGTTCCATCCAAATCGGATACAATGAGTTTAATGTTTTTTAGTTTTTCGTAATCAATCATTTTTTATAAAATTTAATTTTTTGATAATTTACTTAAAAGAGTTCCAACAATAATTGTTACAATAACACCAAGCAATGTAAACCACGTCCAAGCAACTATGTTCAATGCTATTACAGTTATCATCACAAAAATTCCGGCAGTAAAACCAGCAAGTGCATCTTCTTGAGTTGCTCGTTTGTTTACAAGACCAAGTAAAAAAGTACCAAGCAATCCACCGTATGTAAAAGAAGCAATACTTAATGCAAGTTCAACAACAGTCTGCGAAGAAGACATAAAAAAGAACGCCGATAGAATTAAAAGAATTGCCCACATAATTGTGAAATATCTAGAAATTTTCAATTCTTTTGCGTCATCATTTATACCAGTAAATGGTTTATATAAATCCAACATTGTTGACGAAGAGAGTGCACTGATAGAACCAGCAAGTGTTGAGAGTGCTGCGGCAAAGAGTCCAGCTATAATAATTCCAGAAATTCCAACAGGTAATTTTTGGATAATAAATATTGGAAAAATTTCATCAGATTTTGCTATTCCAATTTCGGCAAGATTATAAGTTCCGTAAAATGCGTATAGCCCTAATCCTACAAGGAGAAAAAGAGTAAATTGAAAAATAACCAATACACCACTACCAATAATGGCTTTTTTACCTGCTTTTAAGGATTTGGTTGTTAAAAGCCGTTGCACAATAAGCTGGTCAGTTCCGTGCGAAGCCATTGAAAGGAAAGCACCACCAATAATTCCACCAAGCACAGTATAGGGTTGAGCAAAAAAGCCAGCAATTCCACTATCAAATCCCCAATTAAAAATATCCATTTTGCCATCGGCTTGTGATGTCAAAATAATAGAGTTAAAGCCATCAGGAAGAAAATCGAAAACTAGAAATCCTAATGCAACAATAGCACCACCAAGATATATTCCCATCTGAATTACATCAACCCAAATAACACCTTTAACTCCGCCTACGTATGTGTAGGTTAAAGCAATTATTGCTATAATAATTATTGCAACTGGATAGCTAATATCTAACATTAATTTTAGCGGAATTGCAGTTGCAAACAACCTAACTCCATCGGCTGCCAAACGAGTAAAAAGAAAAACCACAGATGCAAATGAACGAGTTTTACTGCCAAACCGATTTTCTAAAAACTGGTATGCAGTTTCTAAATCACCTTTGAAGTAAGAGGGGAGTAGTACAGTTCCAATAATAATTCTGCCAAGTAAATATCCAATAGTAACTTGAAGAAAATTAAGATTTGTTAAATATGCCAAGCCTGGTATGGAGATAAATGTTAGCGTACTTGTTTCAGCAGCAACAATAGAAAACATTACTGCCCACCATTGCACAGAATCGGAGCTTTGGAAATAATCTTTAGAGGTTTTTTGTTTTCCCCCTTTAACAATACCAAAAATAGCAATACCTATTAAGTACGCAACTATTATTACATAATCAATTGAACGATCCACAGTACTTCTTAATTGTTTTTAAATTCGTTTATTGCTTCTTCTACGGAGTTGTAGATTGGTAAAATTTTGTCGAGTTGCGAAATTTCGATTAGTGTTCTCACACTTTTTTGAGGTGCAGCAATTTTTATTTCGCCCTCTTCCGATTGCAAAATTCTGAACGCCAGTAATAGTGCACTTAAACCAGAGCTATCGCAATACTCAACTTCCGACATATCAACAACAAGTTTTGTTATATCTTCCAATAAAATTATTGAGAACTCGGCTTTTACGAGACCTGCAACAGCAGAATCAAATCGGGATTCGTTTAGTTTGAATATTCCAATTCCATTTTCGGTTGTAAATTCAATATTTATCGATTCGTTCATAATTATTCTTTTTTTCTTTTTGTAAAAACTTAAAACATCCGTAATGAATTTAACAAATTTCTATGTGATTTTTCATGATTTATTTCACACGGGATTTGGTAATTGTAAAACAAATCGGACTTGCTTTTTACGAATCCAATTCTAAAATTGGCAAGTGGAATATTTGAAATTGCACTTGCAAATATATCGGTTTCCGTATTCAAATCTATAACTAAATCGAAGGTGTATTTTTTAACTTTTTTTGTTAGCTCGGTTGTGGGTAAACCTAATTTAGTTTTATCGGTATCTCTAATGGTTAACGATGCATACTCATAATCCATTGGCAAATAATTTTTTAATATGTTCTTATGAATTACAAATAATTTTTTTTTATGAATTACAATAAATCGGATTAGCTCAACAATCTCTAACGATAACTTATTTGTATTGTTTGGTAAAATGATTAATACTTCTTTTGAGTTAGAGAAAAATTTATCAAAACTTTTTTCTGTAACTTGTTTTCGTGCAAACTTTCTTATTGCAATAAATGATGCAATTTTATTTTTGACTTTGGAAATCATTTAATTATTCAACAGTTCGTTTAAGTCATTTTCCGAAATAATTTTCACTCCTAATTTTTTAGCTTTTTCTAATTTTGAACCAGCATTTTCACCAGCTACAAGATAATTGGTCTTTTTGCTTAAGCTTGTAACAAATTTTCCACCCGCTAAAATAATTTTCTCTTTTGCCTCATCGCGTGTTAGTTTCTCTAAAGACCCCGTCAACACAAAGGATAAGCCAAGTAAATTCTGATTATTACTTTCAGAAATTTCTTCCTCAAACTTTAATCCTTTCTCTTTTAGTTCATCCACCAATTTCACATTTTCGATATTTGCAAAATATTGAATTATACTATTGCTAATGCTTGGTCCAATTTCGTCAACTGCTTCTAATGATTCAATAGTTGCAGTTCTTATATTATTAATTGTTTTAAAAGCTGTGGCTAATTTACGAGCAACACCAGCACCAACGTATCTAATTCCAAGAGCAAAAAGAACTTTATGAAATGGTTGCTCTTTACTTTTGTTGATAGAGGCAAAAAGATTGTCGATGCTTTTAGCTCCAAATCCTTCTAAGGATTTTAACTCTTCTTCGTATTCAGGCAGATTATAAATATCAACAAACGATTTTAAATAGCCTTTATCTACAAACAGATTTACAATGGCTTCGCCCAATCCTTCAATATCCATTGCTGTGCGTGATGCAAAATGGTTTAGTTTTCCCTTTATTTGTGCAGGGCAATTTACATTTACGCAATAGAGTGCCACTTCGCTTTCAGATTTTATTAACTCTTGTTTGCAGCTAGGGCACTCTTTGGGAATTGGTAAAACAATTGAATCCACTAATCTTTGCGTTAAATCTACTGAAACAATTTTAGGAATTACATCGCCACCTTTTTCGAGTTTAACAAAATCACCTTCACGAATATCTTTGCGTTGTATTTCGTCGTAGTTGTGCAGGGTTGCTCGGCTAATTGTAGAACCAGAAAGCAAAACGGGTTCAAGCTCGGCAACTGGAGTAACAGCACCAGTTCTGCCAATTTGCCAAGTTACTTTTTTAAGTTTTGTAATTACTTGTTTAGCTTTAAATTTAAATGAGGTTGCCCATCGTGGCGATTTTGCAATGCTTCCGAGTTGTTGTTGTTGTTTAATAAAATTAACTTTTATCACAACTCCATCAATTTCGTATGGAAGATTATCACGTTCGTTTTCCCAGTTACGACAATAACTAATTACTTCTTCAATGTTTTTGCATAGCTGATATTCTGGATTGGTTTTAAATCCAAGTCTCTTTAGATATTCTAATCCTTCCATTTGCGATTTAATATCAAGTTTATCGCTAAGAATGTAGTATGTAAAAATATCAAGAGGACGTTTTGCTACTTCGTGTGGGTCTAATAATTTTAAGGTTCCAGCAGTAGAATTTCTTGGATTAGCAAAAATTTTGTCCCCATTAGTTTCGCGTTCACGATTCATTTTTTTAAACTCTTCAATTGGCATAAACACTTCGCCACGTACTTCAAATGGTTTAGCTTCGTTAACACTAAGGGGAATGCTATTTATTGTACGTATGTTTTGTGTAATTTCTTCGCCAACATTTCCATCGCCTCTTGTAGCTGCTTGATACAATACTCCATTTTTGTAATGTATGCTTGCCGAAACGCCATCAATCTTTAGCTCCACAACATATTCAATTTCTTCTTCTGTTTCTAAACCTCCTTTAACTCTTTGGTCAAAGGCACGCAACTCCTCTTCGGAGTATGTGTTAGAGAGACTAAGCATTGGAGTTTTGTGTTTAATTTGATTTATGTTTTTCGTTAAATCGGAGCCAACTCTTTGGGTTGGAGAGTCTTTGGTAATTAATTCTGGATGCAGTTTCTCAAGTTCTAATAGTTCTTTGATAAGCATATCATAGTCGTAGTCAGAAATTTCAGATTCTGATAAGACATAATATTTGTGATTATGATGGTTTATTTTTTTACGTAGGTACTCTATTTTTTCTGATACCGAGTTATTCATTTTTTTATTGGAGTTTCAATTTTTGATAAATGGATACCATCAGAGTCAATTCTGATATTTCGTATTTCCCCTTTCTTTCCTGCAAACTCTAGCTTCTTTCCGTTAAGAATAAATTCAATACCGCCAGTGTTTCCAACAAGAATATCAATTTGTGATTTAGCACTTAGTGTTTTACTTCTGTTTGGATTTAGAATAAATTCATCTTTTTTTGTTTCGTCTATATTAGTTCTAAACCAAACTGTATCCAGTGCATTTATTTTTAAAGTTAGGCTATC
Organism: uncultured Ignavibacteriales bacterium; assembly: GCA_947311785.1. Taxonomy (GTDB): domain Bacteria; phylum Bacteroidota; class Ignavibacteria; order Ignavibacteriales; family Melioribacteraceae; genus 1-14-2-50-31-20. The sequence continues at coordinate 20,075 of CAMZLW010000087.1, forward strand.
TGATTTTACTATGCTTGCATTTGTCCCGTTATTGTTGCTTGAAGTGATTCCAGATTCTTCTTCCTTTGATTTGAAACGTGGGGATTTTGTTGCACTATTTCTTTCTGAGATAATATCTTCAACACGCTGCTCAACAATTATTTCGTTATTTGCTGTATAGATATAGGCATAGTAGAAATATCCAATAATAACTATAGCGACAATAAAACTAATTATTATATATGGGTTATAATTTGTTTCAGCTATTATATCTACTTTTTGTTCTGGTTCACTATCAATTTTAATGGGTTCTTTGTGGTTATTATTTTGTGAAATTTCATTAGAGGTTGGTTTAATTTCTTCATCAATTACCTCTCCACTTGTTGCCGCTTCATATTTTTTGATAGTTTCTTCGGAATTTAATTGAACAGCATCGGCATATTTACGAATAAAAGCACGCATGTAAACATCGGGCATTATATCAAAATTAGCTTCTTCCATTGCTTCAAGATAATTTTTATCAATTCTGGTTATTTCATAAATATCACTTATAGAAATACCAAGTGTTTCACGCTTTGCTTTTAGTTCAGCGGCAAACTTTTCTAAAGCACTCATTCTAATTCTCTTCTTTTAATTTTAATTTAGCTGCAAATGCACCATCAACCCCATGAATATTGGGGTATGTTTGAATACAACCATTATTGGCTACTAACAATTTATCAAAGTATTTGTTCGCATTAACAAGCTCAAATTCGTTATGTTTTTCTAAAAACTTTTTAATTATTTCAAAATTTTCTTCAGGTTCAATTGTGCAAGTGCTAAAAACCAACTCGCCTCCATGCTTAAGTAACGATGCACCTTTTTCCAATAATCTTGGTTGAAGTTCAGTAAGCTTTCTTATATCTGAAATATCGCGCCGCCATTTTATATCTGGTTTTTTTGTTAAGGTGCCTAATCCAGAGCATGGAACATCTAACAATATTTTGTCAAACTTTTTGTCATCTTTGTAATCTAAAGCATCAGCTTCAATGGTTTGAACATTTGTAATTGAAAGTCGTTTAATATTTTTTTCTAATATTTTTAGTCTGCTTTCGTATTTATCAATTGCAATAATTTCACCTTTGTTTTGCATAAGATCTGCTAACAAACTTGTCTTTCCTCCAGGGGCAGAAAACAAATCGAGAACTCTATCATTTGGTTTGGGGTTCAACAAATGGCATGAAAATCCAGTGCTTTCATCTTGCACAGAGAAATATCCTTTTTTGAAGTATTCCCAATTTGTAATATTCGATAGTCCGTTAAGTCGTATAAAATTTGGTAAATATTTCCCTTTTGTAAATAATATATTTTCTGATTTAAGAAGTGATTCCATCTTGGCTAAATTGGTTACAATTTTATTAACTCGTAGGGTTAGCGTTGGTCTCTTGTTATTGGCTTGCAGTAACTCTTCAGTAAAATTTTCGCTATATCTGCTTAACCATCTTTTAACTAACCAACTAGGATGGGAATAATATGCGGATAAAAATCCAAGCAAATCTTCCTCTTTTTTAGGATATCTAATTTTATCTTTACTTCTAATAATACTACGTAATACAGCATTTGTAATATTTGCAGATCTTTCACCTTGCAATTTTTTTACAAAGTTAACTGCTTCATTTACCGTTGCATATTCTGGAACTTTATCCAAGAACATAATTTGATACAAAGCAACTCGCATAGCATTTTTTACATTTGGAATGCACTTTGAAAATTTTCCTTTATAAAAGCCAGTTAAAACCCAATCGATTCTGCCAAGATTTCTAATAACACCATGAACTATTTCGTAGAGAAGGGCTTTATCCTTGCTTTCCAAATCTGTGTTCTTTAATTCGATGTCCAACATTTTATCAAGATAAGCATCGGTGCGGTCAATTCTGTTTAGAATTTTCACCGAAATACCTCTTACACCCTTGTATAGCTCTAATGTTTTGTATCCGTTTTCCAATTAAGCCAAACCTTTCCAGTAATAATATTTTTAAAGTAAAAAATAAATAAAAACGTAGTTATAATTAAGCAGAATTTATTTTTTAGTAAAAAAAAAGGCTGACAATTTTAGAAATTATCAGCCGTAAGTAAATTTTAGTTTAAGAAAATATTAGCCTTTTTTAGCATATTTTTTCTTAAATCTTTCAACACGACCAGCAGAATCAAGCATTTTTTGTTTTCCAGTGAAGAAGGGATGAGACTTATCTGAAATCTCTAATTTCACTAGTGGGTATGTGTTGCCATCTTCCCATTCAATTGTATCTGTTGTTTTTACAGTTGAACTAACTAAAAAAGCGTGATCAACAGACATATCTTTAAATACAACTGGTCTATAATTTTCTGGGTGAATTCCTTTTTGCATTACATTTCCTAACTTAAAATTTTTTAGAACTCTAAAGATAAATAATTAATGTGAAAGATTCAAAATAATATATTATTCTAAATTTAGGTAAGTTGTCTCTTTAGAGAAAATTCCAAAACAAAAACAACAAATATGAAGCACAATTATTATTTATATATACAAACTACCACCAATAATAAAAAAATGCTAATTGGTATAACGAATATTAAACAGCAGATAATAACCGAACATAAACAAAGAGTATCGGAGGTTTTTTTTGAAAAGAATAATTTTACAAAATTGGTCTATTATGAAATAATTGAAGATTTAGCATTAGCAATGCAACGAAAAAAGGAGATTGAAAATTGGAGACTGGAGAAGAAAAAGAAATTGGTTGAGGCACTTAACCCAATGTGGAGTGATTTAAGTGAAAGTTTATTTTGTGAAATTTTTCAGGCTACTAATAAAATTAAAATTTCGGGGCTTGTTATTTCAGCAGGGCTATCTTCACGAATGGGTAGTTTTAAACCATTATTGCATTACAAAAATAAATCATTTATGATGAATATTCTCTCCAAATTAGATTCTGTTTGCGATGAAATAATTGTAGTTACAGGGCATAACAGAGAATTAATTGAAACAGAATTAAGAACTTTTTCAACAATCAATAGGATTAAAACAGTAGTTAATAAAAACTATAAAGAGGGGATGCTCTCATCGTTACAATCAGGATTACGAAAATTATTAGATTCCAATTGGGTCTTATATCATTTTATTGACCAACCAACTTTGCCAATAATTTTCTACAAAGATTTTATAACCCAAATTGATAATAGATTCGATTGGATTCAGCCTAAGTATAATGGGAGAAATGGGCATCCGATTTTAATACATAAAAGAGTTGTTGAAAAAATTATTGAGGCATCTGCAAAAAGTAATTTGAAAGAGTTAACACAAAGTTCCAACATTAAAAAAAAATATTGGCATTGCAATTATCCAGAAATTCATGACGACGTTGATACGATTGAACGATATAATAATTTGTCCAAATAAATGTTCCATAAACAGATAGCTTCGGACAATATTTGATAATGATTTAGGAGTAAAACTTATTTTTTAGTTCTCTTCTTAATTGGCAACTTATAATATTTAGTTCCATCATACTTGCAAAACGCATTAGCCACAGCACCTGCGGTAGGAACAAGTCCAATTTCTCCAACACCCTTTGCACCGTGTGGTCCGTTGGGGTCTGGAACTTCAACACCAATTACTTCAATCTCTGGAGTTTCCTTTGCACGTAACACTCCCATTTTTCTAAGCTTGGTAGATTTAGGAATTCCTTTCTCAAGTTCAAGTTCTTCCGATATTGCATAGCCTAATCCCATATGAACCGAGCCTTCAATTTGTCCTTCAAACAGAGTTGGATTTATAATTTTACCAGCATCGTGAGCAGCAATTATTTTTTTTACTTTTCCAGCATCATCAAGTATAACAACTTGTGTTGCGTAGCTATATGAATAATGTGTAATTATTTCTTTAACATCGGCTCCAGGCTTTGTTGTCCAGTCGCAGACCCAAATACCAACGTATTCTTTTCCAACCAAATCAATAAGTGTATTAGTTTTCAAATCTTCTACTAATTTTTTAGCGGTTTCTCGTATCGAATTTCCAATAAGCGAAGTAGCTCGTGAAGCGGTAGTCATTCCAGAGCGAGCTTCTTTTGATGTATCAACAACAACTTCAATAATATTAGGGTCTAACCCAGTCTCTTCGCAAAGGAACTGCACAGCCATAGTGCTTACGCCTTGTCCCATCTCTGTCCAACCATGATTTAGAATAACTTTATTTTCTGAGATTATTTCTATTTTAATTATTCCATCATCTGGCATTCCGTTTCCAATTCCAGTATTTTTAATTCCACAAGCAATTCCAGCATATTTTGCGTTTTGGAAATTCTCTTTAACGGCAAGTAAAGTTTCACGAACTCCAGCACCAGCGTGGATTATTTGTCCAGTTGCAGTTTGGTCTCCATTTTTAATTGCATTGTTAAATCGGAATTGCCATCTATCAAATCCACCTTGATTACACAAATCATCTACACATCCCTCAACTGAAAACGTAGCCTGATTGGCACCAAACCCACGCATAGCACCGCAAGGAAGATTATTTGTGTAAACAGCTTTCGCGTTTACTTTTACATTTTTAATTGTATAGGCTCCTGTTGAATGCCCAGCTGCACGCTCAAGGACTTTCATTCCTACTGATGCGTATGCACCAGTATCGCCAATTATATTAGCCTCTAAAAAAGTTAACATTCCATTTTCATCACAACCTAATTCGTATTTCATTTTTAATGGATGTCGTTTTGGGTGCATTATTATTGACTCATCACGTGTTAATGCAAACTTCACAGTTTTGTTCAATAGAAATGATGCAAGTGCAGCGTGATGCTGAACTGTTAAATCCTCTTTACCACCAAATCCTCCACCGTTGGGAACCTGTTGAACGCGGACTTTCTCTTCGGTAAGATTTAATATTTTTGCAATCTCTTTTCTATCCTCGTAAACTCCTTGTCCCTGCGAAAATATTTCAACTCCATTTTTATATGGACGAGCAACGGCAGCTTCTGTTTCCATAAAAGCATGTTCTATCATTTGAGTTTCATAAATTCCAGATGAAATATACTTCGATTTCTTTTTTGCCAATTCTACATTGCCTCTATCAATTACAGTCTCAGCAAGGAGATTTCCACTTTTGTGTATTAGCGGAGCATTTTCATCAAGTGCTTTTGTCATTTCTGTCAATGGCTCAAGGACTTCATAATCTATTTTAAGTAGCTCCAATGCAGCCCGTGCAATATCATCACTTTCAGCAACAACAGATGCAATTACATCTCCGACGTATTTAGTTGTTTCACCAACTGCCACTATCATTGGCCAATCTTTAACTATTGCTCCTGTAATTCTTTCTCCGGGAATATCTTTTGCAGTAAATACTTTTCTAACACCAGCAAGTCGCTCTGCCTCTGTTATATCAAGGCTTATTACTTTTGCTCTTGGATGTTTACTAAACTTCAACGCACCAAATAACATCCCATCAAATCTTAAATCATCAACGTAAGGTGCAGTTCCAAGAGTTAGTTTACCCCCATCATATTTGGGTTGGCGTTTCCCTACTTTGCCAATTTGCTTGGGAGTTGGAATTTCTTTGCCCTCTCTAATTGCTTCTGCCGCAAAGTCAATAGAATCAACAACTTTTACATATCCCGTGCAACGACATAAGTGAGGAGTAAGGGGATTTACTATTTCCTCTCTTGTTGGATTTGCATTTTGCTGTATTAAAGTATCGGCACGCATTACAATACCTGGAGTGCAAAAGCCACATTGTGTTCCACCCTTTTCAACAAAGGCGTTTGCAAAAACTTTTTGCTTGTATTCACCAAGTCCTTCGGTGGTAATAACTTCTAAATTTTCTACTTTCTCCATAGGCATAACGCAGGATAGCACAGCTTTACCGTTTAGCTGAACCGTGCAAGAGCCACAACTGGCTTGCCCCGAACAACCATCTTTAACGGTTGTAATGTTTTCTACTTCACGTAAATATTTTAGAAGTGATAATTTTAAATTGCCATTGTATTCTTTTTCGATACCGTTTAATTTAAATTTCATAGGAACGCAGATTTTTATGATTGTTAAGATTAATTATGATTTATATTCGTTAGTTAAAACTTTTCTTTTGAACTCAGTTTCTTTTCCAAAATTAAGCAGAAGACCTACTTCTACATCAGTTGCTTTTAAATAATTTACTAATTGAATTTCATGTTCTTCACATAAATATTTAGCAGCTTTTAATTCAATAATCACTTTATTCTCTACCACAATATCTGCGTAATAATCGCCAACAGTTTCATCATCATAATAAACTTTAATAGGCACTTGCTTGCTACATTTTAGTCCAAGCTTTTTTAATTCAATCATCATTGAATTTTCATAAACTTTTTCTAAAAATCCAAACCCAAGTTTATTATAAACATTATAGTAAGCTTTAATAATTACATTAGTAATATCAGAGTGTTTAAAATTGTTGTTCATGATGTTTCCCTCCAGTAAACGTCCAATCTTTTAATCTTATAAAATCATAAGTATCATAAAAATCAGCGTTCCTATTTTGTTTTTAGTATTGAATTATTAAGTAAACTTTTCAAAAGATAAATCATTTCAGATGCTTTCTCTAAACGGATTGAACTTCCAACTTCCAAATTTACTGTTATGTTTATTGCTCTGTAATCGACTGAATTAAATTCTATTTCCATAGTTCCAGATTTATATTTGAAAGAGCCATTTTCAATTACAACTTTATGGACTTGCTCATTATTTTTATAAAGCAAAACATTATCATTCAAATAATAACAACTATCTTCGCTATTATAACTCTCTTCTGTTAGATAAAATTTTGGTTTTGTCAAATAGGGGGCATCACTTGTGGGGCAAAAGGTATTACAGTTTCCACACTCATTGCAAAAATCACCAATGTTAAATATTTGTGGCTCTTGTTTTACAGTAAAATAGCCGTCAATAATGCTAACGATTTCCTTGCCCCTCTTCTCAATTTTATAGATTGGAATTTTCTCCGAAGAAGATTCAAAAGTAACATTTGCAAAGTTAGGACAAACTCCAACACAGATATTACAAACATCATCGCAGAGTAAACAGCGTGATGCTTCTGCTATTGCATCTTCTTTGGTTAACGATGGATGTACAAGTTCAAAATTATTTCTTTTGTTTAATGAAATTTCTGGCATCCCCTTACCATATATACGAGTTGCTTGATTATGTTGAAACTCGGCAGAACTCATTTTTTTGACTTTTGGGCTTTTTGTCCCATTATTCTTACTAACTCGTTCAATTATTTCGAGTGCTATATTTTTCCCATCACCAATAGCATTTATCAAAGAATCAGCCCCACGAATTACATCTCCACCAGCAAAGACGCCATTAAGTTCAGTTTCAAAAGTCTCTTCATTTAAATTAAGTTTTCCGTTCTTAAGAAAATCAAGTTGAACTTCTTGTCCGATAGCAGGAATTATGGAATCGAAGCTCATTGTAAATCTTGAATTTGGAATTTCAATTGGTCTTCGTCTTCCACTCTCATCTGGTTTGCCCAATTTCATTTTAGTTAAATGGAATAATAGTTTGTCGTTTCTCTTTTCAATTTTTTGCGGTGCGGTTAATTCGAGTAGTGTAATCCCTTCTGAAAACAACGCATTAATTTCTTCTGAATCAGCTGGCATCTCTTTTTTTGTTCTGCGATAGATTACTGTAACTTTTCCAGAAGTTCCCACCAATCTATTTGCTGTTCGTGCGGCATCAACTGCCGAGTTTCCTCCACCGATTATTGCAATTTCTTTTCCAAGATTTATTTTCTCTTTACGTCTTACTTTTGAAAGAAATCCCAATTGGTCTAAAACTCCATCAAGATTTTCCCCTTCTATATTAAGCAACTTACTGCCTTGTGCACCAATAGCAATGTGGATGAAATCACAATCCTTTTTAATTTGGCTGAACAATTCTGCATTAACTTTTTGATTAAACTTAAACTCTACTCCGAGCGATTTAATTAAATCAACATCGGCTTTAATCTGTTTATCGGTTAATCTAAAAAATGGAATTGAGTCAGAAGCCATTCCACCAGCAAAAGATTTTGACTCATAAACAGTAACGTTAAATCCTTCGAGAGCTAAAAAATATGCGGAAGATAATCCAGAGGGACCAGCCCCAATGATAGCAACACTAAATCCATTTTGCTTTTTAATTGATGAAGAAATATCAACATTATTTTCTTCTGAATTAAACCGTTTAATTCCACGTATAAGTAAAGTATCATCATAATTCATTCTTGTGCATTTTGTTTGGCAAAGATGATCGCAAACATTTCCAGTAATATTTGGTAACGGATTATCTTTTAAGATAACATTTAAAGCATCATTAAAATTTCCATTTGCGGTGTGCCACATATACTCAGAGACATCCTGCGAAACAGCACAAGTCTCCGTGCAAGGTGCGTGAACGCAATCATACTCAGTTAACTTACGAGATGTTTTAATGTTTTCATGTTGGAAATTACTTTTGTAATATGCTCTATTCTCCAAAACAGAAGTGGCGTATTTATTAAGATTAATAATTCCAGACTCTCTTACTTCTTCCCTCTCAGCTTTAACTTTTATAAATTCATCAATATTTTTAGCTCCAGCTTTTGTAAATCTTTTTTTAAGCTCATCTAAATATTGAATCATTCGCAAGTAGCCACCAGGCTTAAGCAAATCGGAGCAGACTGTTATTGGCTTTAAATTGCAAGCCAATGTATCGGCAACATTAAAAGCATCAATACCAGCAGAGAATGAGAGGTCAAGTTTTCCGTTAAAAGTCTCTTGTAATTTTTGTGCTACGCTTATACTTATCGGATGCAATGCACGTCCGCTTGTGTAAACCATTTTTTCATTTTCGGGGAGCCAACGTGTTCTGTTTATTGACTCTAAAGTATTTGTAAGTTTTAATGAAAACATAACCCCAATGTTATCAGCACTTTTTTGAAGTGATTTGATAATTTCAATTGCATCTTCATATTTTAAATCGTGTTCAAATGCTTCGTCTGGAACAGTAATTTCATATCCCAATTTGTCATTTAAAATGTATCGTAATTTTTCTGCACCCAAAAGAGTTGGGTTTAGTTTAATTGTAGTGTGAAGTTTTCTATCCTCAATTAAATATTTTCCGATACTCTCAATTTCATCAGCAGGGCAACCGTGCATTGTGGAAAGAGTAATATTATTCGAAATTTGGGATGGGATTTTTATATCATGAATTGCTGGATATAATTTTTCGAGTTGTGTTTTTTTCTCTTCAAGTTCCTCACTACAATTATTCATCTTATCGAAAAACCATTGTATGTTTGGTTTTAAGATTCCCTCTAAGTTATATCCAACACTCATATTAAATATTACACCAAGCTCTTTGTTATCCCAACCAAATTTATGTTTGAGAACGTGAATTAAAATCCAAGCATTTAAATACTCATCAAACGAATCTTTAATTTTTAATTCTTGCGACCACTCACAATTGTATCCTTCATCTTCCATATCAATGCAAGGTTTGGTAACTTCAAGCTCATCAAGGGTTTGGACGGTTTTTAATTCAATATACCGTGAGCCAGTAAGCCAAGATGCAATTATGTTTTGTGCCATTTGTGTGTGCGGACCAGCAGCAACGCCAAGTGGGGTATCCAAAATTTGTCCGTAACGCTCTAACTTAAATGGGTCATCTTTGTGTGGAGTAAAAATATTTTTTTTATAAATTCCAAAAATACGCCCTTCTTTTTCTTCATTTAAAATCCATTTAAATAATTGCTCAATGGATATTCTGTAAAACTTATCGCTCATAATAACAGCACTTAAAATTTTTAATTCAATTTATTGGACTTTGAAAATAGTTTATAGAAGCTGTAAAAACAAGTATTTTCATTTTGGATTTTGACATGATATGCTGTTAGCAATTAAAGAGAACAAAAGACAAATTTTTTGGGATTGTTAGACTGAAAGGGGAAAGTAATTTTGAAGTATGTTTACTTGATGTTGCAAAGCTTTTTGTGGTTAAAGCAAAAAGTGATTAGAGTTTCTAATCACTTTTTTAAACGCGTATTTATGCGTGCATTTTTTTCATAAAGCCCCAAGTAAAGGCTAATGCCATTAGAAGAAGAAGCGGAGCTAATATCATCATCACAAAATTACCAGAAAAGAATAAAAGTTGTCCCTCAGACTTTAAGAATGTTAGTGCAATTCCACCAAGACCAATAAGCACTTCTCCAACAGTAACAAAAATAAATCCACTTGGTGCTTTGCCCATTTTAACCGCAAGAATTGGAATGATAAAAACGGTTAAACCAAACACAGAGTGAACTGTAGCAATGGCAACAATTTGCAGACCTCTTGGAACTTCTGGTAAAAATCGAGTAAGAATAATTGCAAGTAAGCCAACTACTGCAAATATTTTGTATGGCATTCCAAATTTTTCTTTGTGAAATTCACAAACTAACCCCACAGCAAGCCCTAATGGAATTAATGTAGTAACTACAATAATTTCTGGTCGTGGTAATATTTCCCATCCAAAAAAGATTAGTAGTAATCCTGAAACTAATAGTACAACAAACGATACCATGTAAGGAATGTTAGCACGAGGTTTTGGGTCTTTCTTTTGGAAGTCTTGAAATAGTCTAAATGCCATGTAAGCTGCAACTAAACCAGTTAGTAGTAAAGAAACTAAATCTAAAAGATTCATTTTTTTCTCCTTTGTTGGTTAGAATATAGTTTTATTAAACAATTTATAGGTTTAACAAATTTTAACAGTTAGTATATTCAGATAAAAAATTCCTATTAAAACTTAACAAAAAAAAACATATTTGGATAGTTTAAAGTTGAAAACTATACGAATAAAAAGTTATTTAATTTTTGCTTTATATCCTACATAGGCAAGAGTAAACAGCAATTTTTAAATTTCGCTCTTGTATGTTAAAAGTTATAAAAAATGTTCTTTGAAATATTGAATAAAAACGTTTCTTTACGGAAGAGAAGGATTAGCTCTTGGTCTTCGAGACCGTGATTCAGTTTCTTCCTTCCGTTAGGTAAAAATTGGGGAATAACTTGGTACTTTGATACCGTATTTTACAAGACTAGTGTTACCTAACAAAATCTATTTTTAACAAAAATTTTGGAATAACATGAACGTGAACTATTACATGGGAATTGATGTAAGCAAAGGCTACGCAGACTTAACAATTCTCAATCAGCAAAAAGAAGTTATTGAAGAAAACTTTCAACTAGATGATACCTTTGAAGGTCATAATCATTTGTTTAATATCCTCTCGAGTTTTTATGTTCAACATCCGGAAGCAAAGCTATTTGCAGCAGTCGAATCAACAGGAGGATATGAAAGCAATTGGTTTAACACTTTGCACAAACTACAATTTAGAATGGAACTATCAGTAGCAAGACTTAATCCGTTTGGTGTTAGCCATAGTAGCAAAGCTTCTATGAGTAGAATTATTACTGATAAACAAAGTGCCAAGTTTATTGCTGAGTATTTAATCAGCTATCCAGAGGTAGTCAACTATGAAAGTGAAGATTATTTTGCTTCTGCAAGAAGGCAATGGACATCTATAAAAATGTTTACTAAGCAAAAGACACAACTCCTCAATCAACTCAACTCATTGCTTTACATAGCTAATCCGGAAATACTCTCTTTCTGTCGTGATGGAGTAAGGTTGTGGACGTTATTACTACTTGAGAAGTATCCAACTGCTCTAAAGATTTCAAGAGCCAAGGTAACATCACTTTCTCAAATACCTTATTTATCAAAAGATAGAGCTGAAGAAATAATTAAAAATGCAAAACAATCTATTGCCTCTGCTAATGATGAAATTACAGCCGAGACTATTATTGCCATTGTTAAACAAATTATTTCTTTGAAAAAGATTATTGCCAAACAAATAAATCTTTTAGAAAACAGTGTTGATTTACCTAATGAAGTTGAACTACTCAAATCATTTAATGGTATAGGAACATACTCTGCTGTTGGTTTAATGATTGAGATAATATCTGTAGAAAGATTTCAATCATCTAAAAAGTTAGCTTCATTCTTTGGTATTCATCCAGTATTCAAAGTTAGTGGCGATGGTAAATCCGGTTTTAGAATGAGTAAAAAAGGTAGAAAAGAACCTCGTAATATTCTTTTTAATATTACCAGATATGCTATTGCTCACAATGACTTTATTAAAGAAATTTATGCTAATCATCTCAAAAAAGGAATGTCTAAATTGGCAGCAATGGGGGCTATTATGCATAAAATCATTAGAATCATTTACGGTATGTTGAAAAACAACACTCCTTTTAATGCTCATATTGATATTGATAATCGAAATAAATCTAATAATGAAGAGAAACAATCAACTAAATTAAACATAGAGAGACGATATCAGAAACACGATAACATTGCTCCTACTTCTAGAAAACAAAATAAATTGAGAAAAGAGAACGAACCTCTCCCAAAATGACTTAGCATTTAATACGGGCTCTGGAACATTCTCCTTCTCGATTTTTGCAATTTTAACTTAAGGAAACTTTTTCAATATGTCAAAGAACTTATGATTTATTAAATATTTTATTGAACATTACATTCATTCAATTGCTTGACTTTTAACGGAATAACTGAATCAAAACAAGGTTGGTCTCGCATTGATAAACAACTTATATCTGGAGTTCCAACACCCGCAGAATTTATTTTTGATAAAGTATCTTCAAAAATATCTAAAGTTTCATTGTTAAGTATTGCACTTACTGGTGATAGAAAGAAAGTAGAATTTAGAAATATTGAACTCAACAAATAATTTGTTTCCACAAAGATAATTCACTATGCTTTAGTAATTATACTAGAGCATAGGTTTACCAAAAATAACAATTAATTTATTGAGGTAATTATGATTTCACGAATTAAATTTTTATTTGTAGTTGTAACCACTTTATGTTTTCTTACCACAATTTTATACTCACAAACAGAAACTTCCCTTAAGAAAGGATTAATAGGACACTACTCCTTTAACGACAACGACGCTATGGATATAAGTGGAAATGAGAACCATGGCGAAACAGACGGGGTAGTTTTAGAAAAAGATATTAGTGGTGCAAGACACGGTAGCTACAGATGGGATGATGAAGACGATTATATAAAATTACCCATCGATATTAGTGCAATGACGTTGCCCAAAGTTACTCTATGTGCATGGGTTTATCCACAAAGTTACAGCGGCGAAATAACAGTAATATCTAACGAGGATTGGGGCGGGGATAGAAAAATTTATACTCCTAAATATGGTAAAAAACGAGTTTGGGCAATATCAGATGGCAAAGGTGGTTTTATTGGAAAAACTCCAATAGTTACTCGCAAATGGGTTTTTGTTGTTGCCACCTACAACGAAAAAAGTAATAGAGCCTCCATTTATGTTGATGGTGTAAAAACATCGGGCAAAACTAAGATGGATATGTCAGCCGACTTTACAATGATTGGAGCAAATACAAAACATAATGATGACTTTGAAGCACTAATTGATGAAGTGAGAATTTATGATAGAATTCTTTCTAAATCAGAAATTACCGCTCTGCGAAAGACACAAACTAAGATTGATGATTTTAAGAAAAAAGAAAAAGCCCGTTACTATCTTCCAAAACAAAACAACGTAGTTGTCCGCTCTCATCCAAGTAAAGATGCAAAAATGCTGGGTAAATTATCTACATCCGACACATTGCGTTCTAAAATTCAAGTTCCATCAAAGGGTGGCAAGTGGAATGAATGGCTAAAGATTGATTACAAAGGTAAAACTGGCTACGTGCAACTTAGCTACATTAAAGTTCATTATGTAGAGGACGCTAACCTATCCGACTTTGAAAAAATGACAAAAGAATATATGAATTGGGGTAACTGGGTATTCTGGGTTATTATGATTTTATTCTTAGGCATTGGTATTGGAGGAAGTGCTGGCTTTGGCGGAATTGATGGAATTCTTAACGCAGTTACTGGAAATGATTTTGATGGCAATGTGGCATTCTTCCCTATTATCACTGGCTTTTCTGGATTTATACTCGCCATATTAATGGTGATTTGGCAGGATAGCATTGAGTATTATTTAATAGATAATTTTTCATATTGGCCTGCTGGCTATGGGGTTGCCGTTTGGGTTGTTTGGATTGTGTTAGTAATAAATCTACTTGTTTTACTATTTATGATATTTGAAAGTTTAACTTGTGGAAATATTATTCATGGAATTTTACGAATAGCAATTCAATTGGTTTTAGCTTTCTTTACACTCTACTCGGTTTTTGCAATTACAATTGCACTGATAATTATTGTGGTTATTGTAATGGTCGTTATACTATTATTGGCAGGCTTCTTTGGTGTGAGGTATGTTAAAGAATAATTGAAGTTTTCTTTTTACAGTTATTTTTTAGGCGACTCTGTGAGTCGCCTTTTTTATTTAGTGAAATTTTCAGAAACTTTTTCAATATAACCAAGCAAAGAGTATAGCTTGTTTTTGGTAAGGTTGAAGTAATTTTTATTACTCAACATCTCAGTTTCGGTTTGAATGTATGGAGCCTCAACCATTTCATCTCTACCGTTTTTAATTAATTTTTTTAGTGAACTCTCGCTCATCTCTAAGTGATACTGCAATGCAAATACATTTTTGTTATAAATAAATGCTTGGTTGTTGCAAACCTCACTTTTAACAATCCTTTCTGCTCCTTTTGGAATTTCAAAAGTATCTCCGTGCCAATGAAAGACTGGAGTATTAATTGAAAGAATTTCATTCAACTCTGAACAACTTTTATTTTCAACTATTTGTATTGGAAACCAACCAATTTCTTTATGTTTATTGGCTTTTGTTTTGGCTCCAAGCACATCGGCAATTAGTTGTGCACCCAAACAAATTCCTAAAACCGATATTCCTTTTTTAATAACATTTGCAATAAATAATTTTTCTTTTTTTAGATATGGATGTTTGACAGAATCATATATATTCATTGGTCCACCCATTACAATCAACAAATCAAAATCACTATTATTTGGTAATGATTCGTTTAAGTAAAACTTGGTGGAAGTGAGTTTGTGTTTGTTTTCATCAGCCCAATTTAAAATTACTCCAGGTGTTTCGTATTCAACGTGTTGTAGATAATGTATTTTCATAATCACTTTAAAATTTAAAATTGAATTTCGTTATATTTCCAAGTGCAAATATAGGTATCAATTATTTTTTTTGTTCTTATTGTTGTTGGATTAAATCTAAATATCAATCCCTTAGTTAATAATTCCACAAACTTATTTGTTATATATGCGTCTATATGTAAAGTTTCATAAGGTTGTTGATACTTTTCTTTTTGCATAAAGCAAACTAAAACTATAATTAAACAATAATGGAAAATTTATGAAAACCAAAATTCTAACAATACTTATTACACTATTATTAGTCCTCCAAATTTCTGCATTCCAAAATGATAGTTTACAAAAAGCGAAACAGTTGATTAAAGAACAAAAATTTGAGGAGGCAAAAAATCTTCTTGAAACCATTGTAGAAAACGATGATAAGAACCACGAAGCATATTTTATTCTTGGAAAAACCTTTTTGTCGCTTAGAGAACCAGAAGATGCCACCGATAGTTTTGAAGAAGCAGTTGAGTTGCAAGAAGACAATGCTGACTACCATTTTTGGTTAGGACAAGCAATTGCAATGGATGCTCAATCATCCAATGTTATAAGTCAAGCAATGATGGCTGGGGATATTTTAGATGAGTTTGAAAGAACAGTTGAGTTAGACCCCACACATATTCCAGGAAGAATGGGAATGATAGGGTTTTATGTTAATGCTCCAGGAATTATGGGCGGAGATTTAGATAAGGCAAAATTGAATGCAAAAGAATTGTTGAAGCTAGACGAAGCCAAAGGGAGAATGTCTTTAGCCAGAATTTATTTGAAAGAAGAAAAAATGGATTCTGTTGAGATACAAATAAAATTATTTGAAGAAAAATATAAAAACGACAAATCCACATCCTCTTTTTATAATTCGTTAGGTTACTTTTATCTTGGGCGTGGCAATACGGATAAAGCAGTAGTTGCTTTTGAAAAGCAAGTGGAACTAAACCCTAAAAGTGCTAACTCTCACGATAGCCTTGGCGATGGCTACAAAGCATCAAAAAGATATGACGATGCAATTGCGCAGTATAAAAAAGCGTTAGAGATAAATCCAAATTTTTCTGCTTCTGCTGATAATCTTAAAGAGTTACAAGAGCAATTGAAAGAAGAGTAAAGGGAAAGTTATAAGTTACTAAGTGTGAACTAAAGTGCCTAAAGTTCAAAGGCATTAACTCTGGATTAAATTTGATGTTTACTTTTTAAAAATCTAATAATTTTGGCTCTAATCTAAAAAGGGATAGTTCCAAGTTCTAATTATCGTTATAATGTTGTGCCGAAGGCACTTTTTATGCCGTATAGATTCTTTGCATTACCATAATATTGCTCCTCTAGAGCTTTCTGTACTTCTATATTTCTACGTAACTCACTTCGAGAACCTCATTTCGAGAATCTTAGTGTAACATAGTGCAAACAATATTTTCTTCAGAGTATTTATTACTTGCTCAAACCTTTGCTAATGAGTAGTTTACAAACACAAAAAAAGACAATAATGTTTTTTTATTCTCAATTATCATTTTGAATCATGTCCAAATCTCTTTATTCAGTTTTAGTAATTGCTTTTTTATTATTTAACTCAATTTTTTCACAAAACGACAACAAGTCTATTCCGCTGGATGATGTTTACTACATTCAATCTGCAATGAATTATGGCAAAAACAATGGTGGAGTTTGGGATTTGCCTGGGGATAAAGATTTTGCAGTAGCTCAAAAATTTTCTGTTTGGGAATTCACTCCAGAAAAAAAGACATATGGTCGTTATCTTAGCGATGGAAAAGATGCAGACAGAAAGTATAAATTTTACACATCAAAAAACAGTGAGTATTTGAAAATACGTCTATCAACAGTAAAAGGGTATGTGGATGTTGCTGGTGGCGGTAGTTCTAATGGAACAAGCATTCAACTTTATAACGAAAACAATACATCTTCACAAAATTTTAGATTTGTTTATATGAACAATGGACGGTTCAAAATTTATAATGAGAATAGTAAATTATTATGTCTATCTGCTCGGTCAAATAAAAACGGTACCAAAATAGTTCTGTGGGATGACCACAGCGGATCACATTTAGAATGGGTATTAATTTCGGATAAAACACGAAAGGCATTAGTTCTTCCAAATAAAAAGAAAATTACACACCGAAAAAAAGAGTGGGCAGATATGGGCGGAATTGGTCGTTTTGTAATTCAATCGGCAAATAATTTTGGGGGTTCTACCCTTATTGTTGTGGGTAAAGGTCTAAGTTCCCATGGAAAAATAGTATGGCACTTCTAAAATTCTTAAAAGTTCTATAACCTCTACCAACAGATTTCACTTCTTGAATTTTTCCATTTAATCTCTCAGCCATAGCATTTGAAAAACCTTCTACCATTGCATTACAGACGCCCTCCAAGTGGTTATTAAACATTTTAGCTACTTTTATTACTTCTTTGATATTTGTTTTCAAAACACTAGCACCCCATCTTATGAATAGTGAAAGAGCTTCTGTTGTTGAATGACTTCCAAAAATTTTTCTAAAATTTTCTCTTACCTGCCAAGCTTTGCTGACTTGATAGTTTGCTGACTGAATATGTTCAAAAATAATTTTCTGTTTATCTGTTAAGTTTTCTTTGTTTTTAAGTAACGCAAACCTACTGTTCTTTAGTCCTTCGTGTTGTTTTACTTCTCGTCTTCGCACCTTATCAATAGCATCATTTAAGTATTTTATAAGATGAAAACGATCATGGATAACTTTTGCTTTTGTAAATACTTCTTCTACCGAGCTTTGGTAGGCTTTCCACATATCCATAGAAATTGTTTCTACATTATCTCTTTGCTCTGGAACTACAATATTCTCCAATAGTGCTTTGGTGGATGCTTTATCTCTACCTTCGCAAACATCTATAACACTTCCAGTTAAAGGTCTACTTACAACTGTTACATAGCTATGCCCTTTCTTAAATGCTTTCTCATCAATACTCAAATTAGTAAAGATGCCATTCTTTGGACGACGTTCCAAGCCTCGTTTTACTGAACCGTGAATGATGCGATTAACAATATTAAAACCACAACGTAACAATTTAGATGTTTCTGTTTGATTCTTAGTGCCCTTCAGTAAGTCTATTGTCAGACGTTCAAATAAATATGTATGTCGCTCATAATTATCTGCCCATGGAACTTTGATTGTTTTTACTCCTTGGGATGATTTTACTCTTGGTACTTCACAATTTATATAAGTCTTAAACTGCATAGTGTCTAAATGACGCCATCGACGATTGGTTCTGTGGTCATATATACCGCATAGCTCTAAGCTCTCTGGACATTCTGCTGTTAACCCAATATAACTAACATAAACATCTACATCGTCTGATTTAGTGTTGACTGTTACTTTGTCAACTTTCCAATCACTACCAAAATTTAATAATAAATTAAAAAAATCCTCTGAAAACACGGCACACCTTTTTTAATGCAAATTTACTAATTCCACAACAATAAGGGTAGAACCGTTTTTTCTTAAAATCGCATGTTTGAAGCTTCTCGTCAACAGAACCGTCTCCTTCTTGATATTTTTTTTCGATAATAAAAAGAGTATTTCCTACGAGCAATGCACTATCGGGTAATAATTTTTTGCTAAATATTTTTGTATAGTCAATTCCTTTTGGACTCAAATATTCTTTATAAAGTGAGTGTTTTTCAAAATATAAAGCAACAACTTGTCCATCTTTGACAACTTCATTGCCATTTATTATTGAAAAATGAGGATGATTATCAATAGCATCTAACAAATCCATTCGTTTCTCAAATAATAACCCATTTCTATTAGTTTTTGCACCACCACCTACTTTATTTGGTTTCTTTCTCATATAAATAGCTCGTTAATTTTAATCCCGAAGGTATTAGCAATTCGTTCTATGTTTTTTAGGGAAATATTTCTTTCTGCTCTTTCAATCATTCCGATATATGTTCTATGAAAATTAGATCTACGTGCTAATTCTTCTTGACTCCACCCATTTTTAACTCTTAATTCTTTAACCCTATTCCCAAATAATATCAATATTTTTTGTTTTTCCATCTTTAAAGCTCGTCTTTTGCATACAATAAATCTACATACAATTAGTATCATAAGATTTTTTTTTGTATATTTTGATAAAGAATAATTCAGTTTAGATATGAATAATGTAATATTACATAATAGTTCAATTATTGCTGACCAAATTTTATATTTTAATTCTGAAAGTGAAAAAATTGAAATTTTGGTAAGTGCCTTACGTTTAGTCTCTTCAGATAATGATATCAAAATTAGGGATTTGTATATTCCTGATAACTGTGAAAAACATGGGTTTTCAGAAGGATACCACAATTTAGGGAAAGTGCTCCATTTTTTAGCTGATATGTTAGAAGAATGACTAAACTATATTTCAAATCAAAAGACAAAAACTTCTATCTTCTTCACGGAGATACAACAAAGTTATTACCACAATTTGAACACAAGTTTGATATGGTTTTTGCGGATCCGCCATATTTTTTATCTAACAACGGTTTGTCAATTCAAAATGGACAAATTGTTTCAGTAAACAAAGGTAAGTGGGATAAATCAAAAGGCTTTGAGTTCATAAATAGTTTTAATCGTAATTGGCTTCAACTGATTAAAGAAAAAATGAAAGACAATGCTACTATTTGGGTAAGTGGCACAATGCACAATATTTTTAGTATTGGTCAAATTTTAACCGAATTAGATTTTAAAATATTAAATATTATTACCTGGCAAAAGACGAATCCACCTCCAAATTTCTCTTGTCGCTATTTTACACATTCGACTGAGCAAATTATTTGGGCAAGAAAAGAGAAAAAGATTCCACATTATTATAACTATGAATGAGTTCACTCCAAAAAGGGTCAAAGAAAACCTGATAAAGTTAAATAATTTAAATATATTAAGAAAAGGAAAAACAATAAAAGAGTAGCGAGGATGTTCAGAAAAAAC
>CAMZLW010000088.1 GCA_947311785.1 uncultured Ignavibacteriales bacterium
GTTTTTGTATTTTTAATCATCTGAAAAGTGGTGTTTGTTTGCAATATTTTTCTTTTTAACTATCTAAAAATAAGCATCTTACACCTCTTTTCTCCTTTTTTGTTTTAGTTTTTTAAGTTCTATTTGATTAAAATCGTTCACCAATGATTCTATCGTTACTTCGACGTCAGTTGATGTTGCTACTTTACTTGCTTGTGTTGGCTTTGCTTTTTCTTTTTCATAAACATCTAGTCTTTCTATTATTGTACTATGTAGTCCGTTGAATGCTCCTTCTTTTTCTTTGACTGACTTTAGAATTTTCCCTTTTCCTATTCCGTATTCTGTTGGCATTGAATAAATGTATACACCATCTGCTAAGTTTGTTCCATCATGGTGCATTATTGCAATGTTATCTTTTACAGTTATTGGCACTTTCGCCACTTCTTCTGTTAATATATTATAAATTATTCCTTCTCCTATTATTGTCCCGTCTTGTTCATTAATTTCTTGTCCGTAATATGCATACATTGTAAATTTATCTTTTGATACTTGTGGCCATTGTGTTGTTGTTGTATGTATCTTTTTTCCAAGCTTTTGAGTTTCTTCAACATCTGTTACTGCACTATTTATGAATCTTGCTACTCCTTCTCCATCTGTTAATAGTGTGTCCGCTATTGTTCCATTTGAAATTATTACTCTTTTTCCTGATAAAGGATAATTATTATATTCATTACCAACTATTATGTTTAGTCCTGTCGTCTCATCATTTGTTCCAAATACTGCTGTTTCTTTCTCCCCTATTTCTGTTGTTATTTTATCTTGATTCCCAAAGAATTGTTTTGTTGCTGTTTCTTCTGGTGTTACTAGGCTTAATCCTCCTCCAAGGAGAATGTATGTTCCAAGCATTGTCCCATATCCTTTTATTCTATTCAATAACTTTGATCCTAATGGCTTTCCCTTTACTTTTTCTTCTAATGGGGTTACAGATACTCTCATTTAATAGCTCTTTTATTTTGGATTTAACTGTTAAAATATAAATATATCTTACTTAACAAACCTAAACTGAGCGATTTCTTTTTGCAATCAAACTCCCGTTATTTTTTATCTTGGCTTTATTGACTTTTAGGTGGTGTTGCTTTTGGTGGGTGAAATAACGGGAATTTTTACTTGGGTGCTATTCTTGATGCTATAAAAGGTTACTAATTTTTTATACTATTTTGGTGTTATTTTTAGAAATAAAAATCCAAACTATAAAATAGTAGCTTCATTATCAGAGGCAGTAGTTCCAAATTCATTTCCAGTTTGGTATATATCCTATATTTCAGATTTTATAAAAGTCGTTTGTCATTCCCAAATGTTTTTATTGGGAATCGTCCATTGGGTTTGTATTAAATTTCATTTTACATGTTTTTCAAATAATCAAACATCAATCTAACGCCGTAGCCTGTGTTGAATTTTTCTGTGTAACTTCTGAATTTATGTTTTAGTGCTGGTCCTGCTAAATCGACATGTGCATAAGGAATTTTTTCATCCACAAATTGTTCTAAGAATTTAGCAGCAGTAATTGCTCCGCCCCAGCGAGGTCCAAGATTACTAATATCAGCAGTATCACTATCCAATCCTTTTTTGAAATCATCCCAGAATGGCATTCTCCAAGTTCGCTCAAAAGTTTTATTCCCAGAGTTGTTCAGGGCTTCTGCAATTTTATCATTTTTTGTAAATATTCCCGAAGTGAACTCTCCAAGTGCTACAACAATGGCTCCTGTTAAAGTTGCAAAGTCAATAATTTCATCGGGCTTTTGTTTGCTTGCATATTCGAGAGCATCTGCAAGAACAAGTCTTCCTTCTGCATCTGTGTTTTTAACTTCAATTGTTTTGCCACTTGCTGTTGAAATAATATCGCCAGGCTTGTAAGCTCCGCCCGAAATCATATTTTCTACTGCTGGAACATAAGCTAATATTTCGATTGGTAATTTATTCAATGCAGCTGCGTAAACAGTTCCAATAACTGTGGATGCACCAGACATATCGCCGTTCATTTCAATCATTCCTTCGGTTGGCTTAATTGAGTAACCACCAGAATCGTAAGTAACACCTTTGCCAACAAGGGCAACTCGTTTTGAAATTTTTCCTTTCGGTTTGTAGTGCATTATTAATAAATAGGGGGGATTAGTGCTACCCTCTGCAACAGCAAGTAGTGCATTCATTTTTCTCTTTTTCAATTCAGCTTTGTTGAAAGCCGAAACCTTAACTCCCACTTTGCTTAATTTGTTTTTTGTAACTTTAACTAATTCTGCTGGAGTTAAAGTTATTGCAGGCTCGTTGGATAAATCCCTTGCGAGGTAAACAGCTTTTAATAAATTATTTGTTACGCTAATTGCCGATTTTAATTTTGCGGAACTGTTTGAAGAAAAATTAACTTCTAATTTTTTAAATTTCTTTTTTTCTGTTTTGTATTTATCAAAATTATAATTACCTAGTAAAACACCTTCAATAAATGTTTGATAAAAGTATTCTTCATCAGAAAAATAATTTTCGAAAGTTGCAAAATCTGGAATTTGTATTTCTACTTTATCAATTTCACTATCTTTCAATCCAATAATTGTTTTCGATAAAAAATCTCTGAAAACATCTACATCAAATTTATTATCTGCAAATACTTTTTTTAGAATTATTAAATCGGGTTTGCCAACTGGGTTAGCAAAAGATATTTCCTTTTTATCTTTTGTTAAAAAGCTTTTAAGCAAGCCAGTGTTGGTCGATAGAGAATGATTTTCTAGTAATTCTGAATAATCACTCTTCAGTTTTTTCTCATCTGTAAAGAATTTTATTAATAGTGAATTAGTTTTTTTTGCAAAATCTATTTTGCTTGATGTAATATTTAAATCAAATAACATTGTTACTCCTGTAAAGTTAAAAGTGAGCTAAAGTGTAAAGTGCCTAAAGTTAAATGGAAAATTTTGATGCCTTGTTTTAACTTATAACTGATATTCTTGTATATATTTAATTGCTGTTTCAATTACTTTTGGAAGAGTCTCTTCCATATCTTTATCTTCAAGTCTTGCTCCCGCAGCAAAGAAATGTCCGCCACCGTTAAATTCTCCCGCTAACTTATTAACTGGAACAGTTGTGGCTGAACGAAAACTTATTTTAAAACCATTCTTAAGTTCAAAAAAGAAGAGTCCAACTTCAACTCCTTTTATTGATAGTGTGTAGCTAACAAATCCTTCTACATCTTCCTCGTTAGAACTTGTTTCCTCCAAGTCATTAAGCGAAATTTTCATGTATGCTAACTTACCATCACCAGCAATAACAAGGGAATTAAACGCACGTCCGAGAAGTTGAATTCGGTTTGCACTGCCTTGGTCATATATAGCTTGATGAACTTTGATAGGCACAACACCAGCATCTAATAGCTCCGCAATAATTCTGTGAAGTTCTGCTGTAGTTCTTTCATATTTGAACGAGCCAGTATCAGTCATAATTGCAACATAGAGGGGGAGTGCAACATTCAGAGTAATTTCGGCTTCGGCTTGTTTTAACAAGTGGTAAACTAATTCGCCTGTAGATGAACTTGTGGTTTCTACTAAACTAACTTCGGCATAATCCTCTGGTGTTGGATGGTGGTCGATTATTATTTTTTCTGCATTACTTTTACGGATAAAACTCTCTAACGATTTTGTTCTGCTTAACTGACTAATATCCAAAGTAAAAATTACATCACTGTTTTTTATTAAACTTGAATGCTGTTCCGGATTAAACAACAAAATATTGTCGTTAGGGTTAAGCATAAACATTAAATAATCTGGTGTTGGACTATGATTAATAATCGTGGCATTTTTACCAAGCGATTGTAAATACCGTGCTAATGCTAACTCCGAGCCAATTGCATCACCATCTGGGTTTATATGAGTTGTAATTATAAAATTATTTTTAGATTTAATTTCATTAATTATATTTGTAATAATACTATTCATAATACCTTTATTTATTTTAAAATAATAAAGGCGAAGATAACTCTTCGCCTTTAATTTATACAAAGAGGAAATTTATTCAACTTCCCAAGTGTTGCCACTAAACAGAAGTGATTCTAAATCGCCTTCACCTTTTTTGTCGGTAACTGCTTCAATTTGTCTTGTAACAGCTTCGTCGTAGGTTTCTCTTTTAATCTGTCTGAAAACACCAATAGGTGTTGGTAGTTCTGGGTGATCTGTCATGTGCGAATAAATAAAAGACCTAACTGGACTTTCATCATGTTCATCATGCACTAATAAATCTTCGATAGAATGCACACCATCATTTAAGTCAACAACAACGGGGTTAAAACCATCTATTTTTATTCCTTTATCAAAGTTTTTACCAAACAATAATGGTTCACCTTGCTCTAACTTAATAATGGTTTCTGCTTTAGTTTCTTTATCTGTATAGTCTGTATAAGCACCATCGTTAAAGATAACGCAGTTTTGATATACTTCTAAGAACGCTGTTCCTTTATGTTCGCCAGCTCTTAAAAGCATTTCTTGAAGATGCTTTACGTCTCTATCAAGAGTTCGTGCAACAAAAGTAGCTTCGGCACCAAGTGCAAGAGAGGTTGGATTAAATGGATAATCAACACTTCCGTAAGGAGAACTTTTTGTAACTTTCCCTTTTTCGGAAGTAGGGGAGTATTGCCCTTTTGTTAATCCGTAAATTTGATTATTAAAAAGAATCAATTTCAAATCGATATTTTTTCTACAAGCATGTATAAAATGGTTTCCACCAATAGACATCAAATCGCCATCGCCAGTAGATACCCAAACCGATAGGTCGGGACGTGCAACTTTTAATCCAGTAGCAATTGCAGGTGCACGTCCGTGAATTCCGTGCATTCCGTATGTATCCATATAATACGGGAAACGGCTTGAGCAACCAATTCCAGCTATCCAAACAAAGTCTTCTTTTTTAATTCCAAGTTTTGGAAATACTTTTTGAACTGAAGATAGAACCGAGTAATCTCCACAACCAGGACACCATCTAACATCTTGATCAGATTGAAAATCTTTAGGTTTTAATTCTGTAGTATCTATTTTATTAGTCATTTTTTCCTCCTAACACTTCAGCAATTTTCTCAGTTATTTCAAAAGTTTTTAATGGTAATCCTCTCATTTTATTAAATTGAATTACTGGAACTAAAAACTTATCTCTAAGAATTTTTGCAAGTTGTCCCATATTATTTTCTGGAACTATTACATTATCAAATTTGGAAAGAACATCTCCAAGATTTTTTGGGAATGGATTTATATACTGTAACTGAGCACGAGAGACTTTCATCCCTTTTTTGCGAGCATCATTTACTGCTTCGGTGATAGAACCTTTAGTTCCGCCCCAACCAATAACAAGAACTTTACCTTCGGAATCTCCATCCACTTCTAAATCAGGAATTGAGTTTTGCATATTCTCAATTTTTTGAGCTCTAATTTCAGTCATTAAATGATGATTTTCTGGGTCGTGACTAACAGCACCAGTAATGTTGGCTTTTTCTAATCCACCAAGACGATGTTCAAGCCCAGGTGTTCCTGGAATAGCCCATGGACGTGCAAGATTTTCATCTCTATCGTATGGCTGAAATCCTTCTGAATCAGTTCTTTGTGTAACTTCAAATTCTTTAAATTCGTTAACGTGAGGGATTCTCCAAGGCTCTGCACCATTAGCAATATATCCATCGGTTAAAAGAATTACTGGAACCATATATTTTAACGCAAGTCGGGAAGCTTCAATTGCCATGTAGAAACAGTCCGAAGGACTTGTTGCTGCAACAACTGCTACTGGCGATTCGCCACTTCTGCCATACATAGCTTGCAATAAATCTGATTGCTCGGTTTTAGTTGGCAAGCCTGTTGAAGGTCCGCCACGCTGAACGTTTACAATAACAAGTGGAAGCTCTAACATTAAAGCTAAACCAGTTGCTTCGGTTTTAAGTGCAAGCCCAGGTCCAGAAGTAGTTGTAATTGCCAAACTACCACCAAACGAAGCACCAATTGCAGATGTGATACCAGCAATTTCATCTTCGGCTTGAAGTGTTTTAACTCCAAAATTTTTGTATTTACTTAAGTGATGTAAAATATCTGTAGCTGGTGTAATTGGATAAGAGCCAAGAAATAAAGGTAGTTTACTTAATTTACTTGCTGCAATTAAGCCAATTGCTGTGGCTTCATTTCCAGAGATAGATTTGTAAGTTCCTTTTGGAAGTTTAGCTTTTGCAATTTTATATCTCGAAGCAAATAGCTGAGTGTTTTCTCCGTAATAATACCCCGATTTAAGTGCTTTTTCGTTACCGCAAATTACACTTTCTTTATTCTTAAATTTTGTTTTAACCCACTCTAATGTTGGCTCTAATGGCTCATTAAATAACCAATACATCAAACCAAGAGCAAAAAAGTTTTTACTTCGTGTAACTTCTTTTGGTTTTAATCCGCAGTCTTTCAATGCAGCAACTGTTAAAGATGTTATAGGAACTGGGAAAAGCTTATATCCAGAAAGTGAATCATCCTCAAGAGGATTTGATTCGTACTTTGCCAATTTTAAATTTTTTGCATCAAACGCATCACTATTACAAATAATAATTCCACGAGGTTTTAAATTTTTAACATTAACTTTTAACGCAGCTGGGTTCATTGCAACAAGCACATCAGGGTTATCGCCAGGTGTGTGAACGTTAGTTGCACCAAAGTGAAGTTGGAATCCACTAACGCCATATAGTGTTCCAAGTGGAGCACGTATTTCTGATGGATAATCGGGAAGTGTGCTTAAATCGTTCCCTAAAAAAGCTGTTGTGTCACTAAATTGTGTTCCGGTCAATTGCATTCCGTCTCCAGAATCGCCAGCAAACATAACGGTTACGTC
The DNA here is from genome assembly GCA_947311785.1 of uncultured Ignavibacteriales bacterium. Lineage (GTDB taxonomy): Bacteria > Bacteroidota > Ignavibacteria > Ignavibacteriales > Melioribacteraceae > 1-14-2-50-31-20. Next base: position 6,862 of record CAMZLW010000088.1, read on the forward strand.
ATTTAATTGCTCAATTGGTTTACCGTTTTTTTCTTCTTGTGCCATAGTCTTTTTTGACTCTTACATTATTAAATGATTAGTTTATTACATAAAACATAAGTATAAAAAATAATTATTAGTATAAACAATTCCAACAAAAACAATTTTTATTTTACACTATTTAGTATTTTTTCAAACTCTTCAGCATCTACAAATCCAGTTAGCCGATGAACTTCGTTTCCTTTAGAATCTATAAACAGAATTGTTGGCATTCCAACAATTTTAAACTTTTCTCGTATTAGTTCAGTGGCATCCGATGAATTAGTCATATTAACTTTTAACGATTTGAAATCTGAAAGTGTTGAAATTACTTTTTTATCAGAAAATGTTATAGCGTCCAATTCCTTACAAGGAATGCACCAATCTGCATAAAAATCGATTATCATTTTATCATTATTCTGCAACCCAGCTTTATAATTTTCGTTAGAATATTTTTCCCAATTTGGTGCTGATTTCTCAACTGGCCACAGCATCCACGATGCAGCAACAATCATTACTATTGAAAAAACTGATTTGAAAATTCTGTATCCTTTTACATCGTTTGCTAATTTATCTATAAATAATAAATATACTCCAGCACCAATAAGGAAAATTGGCAATAAGTAATGTGCAACAACTTTTGGAAGTATTGGATTAACAAAATAAATTGCCATTGCAATTAATATAAATCCAAAAATATTTCTAACTCCGTCCATCCAAAAACCTGCACGCGGTAGTGATTTAATTCTACCAGAAAACATTGCAAGGAACAGATACGGAACGCCCATTCCTACAGCAAGAGCAAAGAACATTATGAAGCCATAGAACACATCTCCTTTAGCAGCAACGTATGTAACTAAGCCAAGAACAAAAGGACCAATGCAAGGAGCAGCAACTACGCCCATTGTTAAGCCCATAAAGAAAGCACCGAAAACGCCAGAGCGTGCACCACCAGCCTTTGCTACCAAGGCATCGGGAGCTTTAATTTCGTACAAGCCAAACATACTAAGGGCAAGCACAACAAAGACGGCGGCAATTATAACTATTACAATTGGGTTTTGAAGTAACGCACCAAACACCGCACCACTAAGTGCAGTTACAACTCCTACAACAGAATAGGTTAAAGCCATTCCGAGAACGTAAAGAACGCCGAGTATAAAGAGCTTGCTAGTTTTACCTTCGCTCTGACCTCCAAAATACCCTATGGTTATTGGGATTAAGGGATAAACACACGGTGTAAGATTTAACGCAAGTCCACCAAGAAACACAAAAAGGAGGCTCAAGAAAAGTCCGCTCGATTCAAGTGTTGATGCAATTCCGTCATCACTCTTCTCAACAGTAGTTTCGGTTGGAGTGTATGAAATATCTAACTTTGAAAAAATTTCTTGATTAACTTCGCTTATTGGTGTTGAGCTATTAACAACTTCAATTTGTAAAGTATCGTAAGCACTGGATGGAGCCATACAACTTTGGTCGTTACACGCTTGATAGCTTATCTCTATTGGGATTTTAATGATTCCACGTTTTACAGATTCAGAAATTTTAAGAACTGCACCAACAAATTCTTTTCCATCATAGACCGAAACTTTTTCATCGGAAAAACTAAAAGTAACATCTTTTGCGTTTGGATAAGCAACAGTTGAAACAGTTACGTCCTCCGATTTAATTATTAATTCTGTTGGAATTAAAAAATCATCTTTTGGTTTGTTAGAGTTTATGTGATAATGCTCAAGTATATTAAGCTCAACTGCAATTTTAATTTCACCATTTGGCTGGACCTTATTGAACGAACTAAAGGTTTTTATTTTTACATAATTTGCATCAAAGTCAAATTGGGCATTTATTGACGTAGCCAATAAAAAAATTACAAGAAGTATATTTAAGTATTTTTTCATCTTTATTTCCTTTTGTTAAATTTTATCTGATACAATAATTTAGCTTTGTTTTATAAATATAATTGTAATGTAGCTGACTATTTCTAAAAATAAGTGGCTAATGTTAAAAGTGCCTAAAGATAAAATGAAAAATATTATTCTTTTGCTTTTCAACTTTAGTTCACTTTTCCCGATGGGATGCCTTGGCAAGGCATTAGTCAACTTATAACTTTTTTCACTTCCTCCAGCCTTGCACAATTGGAATTCTTCTTCCGTAGCCAAATGATTTTGTTGAAACGCGTAAAGCTGGTGCTGCTTGGTATCTTTTAAATTCATTTCTTTCAACAAGTCGTAAAACATGTTTAACAATATCTTTATTTCCAACCTCCGCAACTATTTCTTCTTCTTCGTTGTGTTCTTCAAGATATTTTCTTAAAATTGAATCTAACAAATCGTAAGAGGGGAGAGAGTCCTCGTCCTTTTGGTCTGGTCGTAACTCAGCAGAAGGTGGTTTAGTAATTATATTATTTGGAATTATTTCTATATCGCTATTTATAAATCTTGAAATTTTAAACACATCAGTTTTGTAAACATCTGCAATTATTCCTAATGCTCCATTCATATCGCCGTAAAGTGTTGCATAGCCTACAGCCATTTCCGATTTATTACCAGTGGTGCAAAGGAGGTAATTAAATTTATTTGAGAATGCCATTAAATATAATCCACGAATTCTGGCTTGCATATTTTCTTCGGTTACATCTGCTGGTTTACCGTCAAATGCTGGTTGCAACATTTCATTTATTTTATCAAAAACTGGTTGGATAGAAATGTTGTCTGAAGTAATTCCAAGATTATTAATTAATTTTTCAGAATCTGTAACACTTCCTGTGCTTGAGTATTGCGAAGGCATCATAACAACGTGAACATTTTCTTTACCAAATGCTTGAACTGCAATATAGGTAACAAGTGAAGAATCGATACCGCCACTTAGCCCTACCAATGCCTTGGTAAATCCAGTTTTGGTTGCGTATTCTCTAAGTCCGTAAATAAGTGCAGCAAGAACTTCCTCCTCCATTGTTTTTTCAACTTCGGTAATTGGAGTGTATTCTTTTTTTGTATCGTAAATGAAAAAATCTTCATCGTATGCTTTGCCCATCATTTCAAGTTTACCGTTGGAATTAAAGCACATACTTGCACCATCAAAAATTAAATCTGTTTGTCCGCCAGCAACACAAACGTAGGCAAGTGGAAGTTTATTTGTTTTTGTAAGTGTGGAAAGCATTTCTCTTCGTTCTTCTCTTCTGCCGTAGGCGTAAGGGGAAGCAGAGATATTAATTAAAATGGTTGAACCTTTTTCTACTAATCTTTGCACTGGGTCTCGGTGATATCTTCTTTGTTTCCAAAAATCAGCATCGTTCCAAATATCTTCGCAAATAGAAATGCCAAGCCTTTCGCCTCTAAATTCGTGAACAAACACATCATTTGCCGATTCAAAATATCTTACTTCGTCAAAAACATCGTAGTTTGGAAGTAGAGTTTTGTGTTGTGTAAATTGAATTTTTCCGTTATAACAAAGCACGGCGGAGTTATAAAGTCCAGTGCCTACGGTATCAAACTCTTCTGTGATAGTTCCAAAGATTAAACCAACATCGCCAGTAATTGTGGCAATTTCTTTTGTCGTTTTTGTAACAACATCTCTAAACGCTTTGCGTTCAATTAAATCTTGAGGGGAGTAGCCTGTAATAGTAAGCTCTGGAAAAATTATTAAGTCAACTTTTTCTTTAACAGCTTTATTATATCCATCAATAATTTTTTGTTTATTCCCATCAATATCTCCAATTATTGGGTCCATCTGGCATAGGGCAATTTTCATAATTTATACTCTAAAATTAAAAATATAGAACATTAAAATTAGTGAAGAATAGAAGTTTTGGCAATAGGATAATTTCAAAGAATCAAAATCTTTTTGATTGATTATTTACTAGAAAAAGCTAGCGTAATTGCTAGAACAGATAGGATGATAACTTTACTCCATTTTGTTGTTTTCCAAAATTTTGGATTATTTACATATTTGGTGAGTTTGCTCGATAGAACAACAACAAGACCAAAAACTATTATTCCTTGTGCTATAAAAATAATTCCAAGAATTATCATTTGAAGTGTAATGTTAAAACCATTTTTGCTAATAAACTGAGGTAAAAATGCGATAAAAAAAAGAGATACTTTTGGATTTAGTATATTCATAAGAAATCCTTTTTGAAGTAAAGGAAAAATCTTTACTGTTTTATCTCTCTCGTCTGTATTAAAATTTAAGATTGGTTCTTTTTCTTTAAATGAAACAAATGCGAGGTACAAGAGATATGCAGCACCTAAGTATTTAATTACCGAAAAAATCACTTCCGATTGTTGAATAATTATAGATAGCCCTGTAGCTGCAGCGAGCGTGTGAATCATAACGCCTAGCATAAGTCCAAGCGAAATTGCAAATCCATTGCTTTTACCTTTAGTGATGCTTTCGGTTAATACAAAAATATTATCGGGGCCGGGCATAAGTGATAATAAAACGGAGGCTCCGAGAAATGATAAAAGTAGTTCTAATTCCATATACTATTTATTTCGTTAAAGTTTTTTTTATGTTAAATTCCAATTATGCAATAGGGTTAAAATGGTTTCTTACTTATTAGTTTTAATTTTAATCAAGTTTAATTTCCCTTTATAAACAGTTCCAACAACATGTATATCTTTTAATTTTTTTGAATCAATCTTAAAAGGATTTTGTTCTAATAGAGTAAATGTTGCTTCCTTACCTTCTTTTATTGAACCAATTTTATTTTCCATTTCAAAAGTACGAGCCGCAGTTATTGTAATACCTTTCATGGCATCAAATACTGAAATTTTTTGCTCAGGGTTCATTACTTTGCCACTTGCTACTATACGGTTAGCTGCAACCCACGCAAGAAGTAATGGCTCTGCTGGTGCCATTGCAAAATCGGAATGAAGAGATAATGGAATATTTCTTTTTGTGAGTTCCTTCATGGCAACCATATTTGCAGCTCTTTCTTTACCAAGACCTGTTTCAGAATATTTATCGGCTAATGCCCATAAGTAATAAGGGTTTGCTGATGCTTCAATTTTCAAATCCGCCATACGCTGTGCTTGTTCTGCATCAAATAATCCTATATGATGGAAAGTTGTACGGTGATTATCACGAGGATTTCGTTTCATGGCAGCTTCTACAAAATCTAAATATTTTTCAAAAGCTAAATCTCCAGTAATATGAATATGAATTTTGTATCCTTTATCCCACCAATAGTTAAATATTTCTTGAGCAGGTTTTAATGGAATAATCCATTCGGACTTACATCCAGAACAATTTATAAATGGTTCGCGAAGTTGTAATGCTAAAGAATATATTGCACCATCACCGAAAGTTTTATATTGATTAGGTAGAAACTTAATGTATTCAGTATTGTATTTTGCTGGAAGAGAATCTATGTGAGCTTCGTAGGCATCATTCCCAATTTTTTTAACAAACTGCTCTGGAAATCCTGCTATGAGATATATTGTATAAGCTTTCGCTTTTTCCGTTCCATCTAATAATACAGCGTACTCATCTTCAAACGAACTATTAGGAAAACTTGGTTCCGTCATAGCAGTTAATCCATTTTGTAACATCATTTGAGAAATACGAGCCATACCACGCTTAAGCATTTCTTGATTACCAAAGAATGGTTTAAGATTTGTCATTTTCATTTGTTGATAAGCTCTCTCCCAGAAATGATAATTATCCCAATCGGCTTGTTTATTATCTTCCTTTGATAAATCTCCTTTTTTAACGCCATATTTTTTTGCACAAGCTGTATTTAAATAAATTTCGTGAGTAGAACGTTGCCAAATAATTGTAGGAACATTTCCTGTAACTTTATCAATATCGGCTAAAGTAATTTGTCCGTGCCACGATTTATGATAGCCCCAAATCATTACGGTTTCTTTCTTATCTTTTTTAGAATCAATTATATTCTTAACCGCTTTTAGATAATTTTCTTTTCCACTTACACCTGGATAAGTTTTGTGGGGCATTCTCCATTCGTGTGGTGCTACAATATCGTTTGCTAAAATAAAAGCACCAATTGAAACTGGGTGAGCATGTGGTTCAATAAATCCGGGCATCATTGTGTTGCCTTGCAAATCATATTTATTTGCACTATCAAACTTTTTGAAAGCTTCTTTCTTACTTCCAACAAAAACTATTTTGCCTTTGTTTTGAACAACGGCTTCAACATATTCTGGTGCATTACCTTCCATTGTAATAATATTGCCATTAAAATAGATGGTTTGCCCTGCATCTGGTTTTTCCCCTTGTTTGCTACAATTATAAAATGTTGCAGAAATTAGAAGAATCAAAATTACTTTTTTACCCACTATAAAATGGGATTTCATTTTATTTAACATTTTTTATTCCTACTTCATATTTTTTAATTTCTTGTTTACATTATCAACAGTTTGTTCTGAAGCTGTATTTAGAATAAGAATATTTTTCGAATTTGCATCAAATAAATTTAAGTTGAACTCTTTAAGTGTTTGGTCGTTATATGTTTTGTAATAATACTTTAGTGTATGCGGATCTCTAGCACAAGTAAGTTGAGTGTAATCAGCAAAAATTTCACCTTTAACAACTTCACGCGAAAATCCTTTTGGAATATCAAAATTATTTAGAATATGGAATACATCTTTAATTGCATCAAATGTAGTTTCTGTTGGTAATGCAGTAACGCTAAAGGCTGTTGCTCTCACAAAGCGTGAAGGTGGTGTAAAGTCGCCTGGTATTCCGTTCATTCCTGAACCTTGACCTAATTGTTTAAAGGTAACACCCTCAATAGTCATTGAGTTAGCATTTTCTGTTTTTAAGTTTGTGTAGTTTCTTAAATTTGTCATATGCCAGTCAAAACTTGGTGAATTTGTCATAACACCAATTGGGTTATCAAAAACTACTAACTTACCTCCAATAGGCTCAACCACAATACTGTTACCACTTTTATCGTAAACCACATAATGAAAAGGTGGGGCTGTTTCCCCCCATCCATCAAGAACTGTTGGAACAATTACAACTTCATCATTTTCTATTGCCTTTTTAGCTTCGTTAACAGTTGCAAATTGTGCTAAAACCCAGTTGTTAAAATCAAGAGGTGATAAAGCTTTGCTCTGATTTTTTTTTGTAAGCGGAGTGTATTCTGCAATGGTTGGAAAATAAAATGCACCACAAGATAACCCAGCACTATTCATACCATCAGCAACATTTATGTCAGTAAAGGTAATTATGCCAGTCATTGAATATTTTGTTTTGTATTTAAGACCATCGCCATTATCTGTTTTACCTACAAATTGGTAATCTTTTGGAATTGCAACAAGTGAAGTTGATACTTCTACACCAAATTCTAATGTTCTACCGTGAACGGTTTTACCATCTTTGGTCTTAATTTTAATACCTGTGCAAGCATTTGTTATAGTATGTGCAAATAATACTACTGCCACTGCCAAAATCATTGTTTTAATAGTTGTTGTTGTCATTATTAATCTCCTTTATTTACTTAAAAAGTTTCGTTCAACTGCATATAAAATCCGGCATAGCCTTCTTCGTTCCACCCAAAATCGAGAGCAAAATTACTTCGTGAAGTTTTATTAAGTTTCATACGCAAACCAAAACCGTATCCTAACTTTAATTTTCCAAAGTTTCTATCTATATCGCTAAATTGAGAACCATTTGCAAAGGCAACTAAACCAAAGAGGTTGTAAAGAGGCATTCTGTATTCAACTTCAGTGTACATCATATCCATTCCTTTAATACGACCTGCAGTCCAGCCTCTACCAGAACGCAAAAACGGATCGGATGCAATAGCAGGTAACCCTGTATAGACAGGGTCTCCAAAGGTAAAGGCACCTGTAGCCCAAATTCCTAAAATATTTTTATTTAGCCACGGCATCTCCCAATACTGACGATAATCGTAAGCTAGAAAAGTATAGTTTGTAGTGCTTCCTAAAAATTTATAACTTAATCGTGCATAAGTATTAAAGTAAATACCTCTGTATGGATTTAATTGGTTATCTCTTTTATCAAGAATAAAATTCAACATTATGCTTGATGATATTTCACTATTTTTGTCAAGTTCATTAGGGTCTTTATCGAATTTATCGTTATAATATTTTTGATATGATGTAGGCAAATGTTTTTTCTGCATTGCTTCTGCTGACTTATCTGTGGCGTTCCATTCAGTTATAAAGTTTGCTACGTTTAATATTTCATCAACATTTGGAACATATCCAATACTTGTTAAATAATCTTTTAGTTTTTTCATATCATTAAAAGTAAACTGATGCCCTCTGTTTTTAGTAAGGTAATCTGTTATTAACTCAGCACGTGTATCGTGGATATCGTAATAATAATCGAGGGCATAACCGATACCTACAAATATTCCATCACCAATTTTTTTATTTATAGTTTGCCAAAATGTAAATGTTTTTGAATCTAACATATCTCCATCTATTTCTGGTGTATTTGTTCCAAGCCCATAAGTGCCAAGGGGGAAGTGTCGCCAGATATATGTTCCGTTGAGAAAATATTTTTCCTCATCTGTATAAACTGTTAACCTAATTGGAACAAAAAGTTGCCCTTTTGATGTATAAATAGGGGTTGAACTTAATGCCGACATACGTGTTGTTTTGGGGTCTCCAAAATATTTACCAGCAGTAATTCCAAAACCATAACCTGTACCAATGGCCAGCAATTCAGGGATAAAACTTCAATAGTTCACCGAAGGCAATAAAATCAGCCCGAAAACAGCACGCCAAGTGTCAAGCCCTTTGTTGGCTTGAGTTTTATCGTTCCCTAATATTTGTTCA
>CAMZLW010000089.1 GCA_947311785.1 uncultured Ignavibacteriales bacterium
CTCCTTTTTTTTGCGTTTTCTGAAATAACTGGAAAAATATTTCTGTTTAATCTCGTAACTTGTTGTTTTATTGAATTTTAATTTTGACTCTGAATTGCTGTAACTACTTGGTTACTAACTATTTTGTTAGTAACCAAGTGATGTTGGCTTTGGTATTTGTTTTGCAAACTGCATAAGTTTACAAGAAAGTTTTTCTATGAATAATTACATTTGGAGATATGAGTAAAATATTATTAATTGGGCATTCGGTTCTCGATAGAATATATTATAAAAGCAAATTACAAGAGAAGCCTGGTGGAATTTTTCACACAGCTAATACTCTTGTAAGTATTGCAAACAGTGGGGATGAGGTTTATCTGATAACCCATACTTCAAAAAAATCTTATAAATATTTTTCCGAAATTTATGATAAAGTTAGGTTGGAATTTTCAGAAACAAAGAGTGAAATTCCAACAGTTACATTAAATTTGTACGATTACAAAGAACGAGATGAAAAATATAGTAGAGGAACAGAAAAAATAAATCTCTCAGCCAAAATTGATTACACACAATTTGATATTATTCTTGTAAATATGATTTCTGGATTTGATATTACTCACGAAGATTTGAAAATGCTTAAAGAAAAATCAAGTTGTGAAATATATTTTGATATCCATACACTCTCGCGTGGCATTGATGTTAAAGGGAATCGCGTGTTTAGAATAATTCCAGAAATAGAAAAATGGCTTAATAGTATTGATGTTTTACAAATGAATGAAAGTGAAGCTAAAACATTATGGGGCATAAATTCCGAAAGTGAAAACATTAATAAACTACTTGAAGTTGGAGTTGAAAAAGTAATTATCACTAAAGGCAAAAATGGTGTAACCCTTTACAACAAAGGGGTTAAGCAACATTTTAAAGCAATAAAAACAGATTCAATAAATTTTGTTGGATGTGGAGATAGCTTTGGTGCGGCATTTTGTTATCACTATTCTAAAAATAAAGAGTTAAATTCTGCAGTAGATTTTGCTAATTTAGTGGCTGGAATTATTACTTCTTATAATTCTCAAAATAAATTCAAAAAATTAAAAACATATATAAAGAAATATGATTAAAAAACGAATACTAATAATTGGTTCCAACGGAATGCTTGGGCAAAGTTTAACAACACATTTTATGTTTAATAAAGATGTTGAGCTTATGTGTGCTTCATTTGAGAATGAATCATTTTATGACAAAGTAGAGTATAAAAAAGTTGACATTTCATCTTCCAAAGAAGTTAAAATTTTGATTAAGGGTTTTTGTCCCGATGCAATTATTAACGCAGCTGCTTACACAAATGTTGATGGTTGCGAAACAGAAAAAGAATTATCGTGGGCAATAAATGTAACTGGTGTAGAAAATATTGTTAAATATGGACGCACCTGCGACGCACATTTTATTCACATTTCTTCAGACTATATTTTTGATGGAAAGAGTGGACCTTACACAGAAGATGAAAAGCCAAACCCAATAAGCCACTACGGAAAAGAAAAACTTGCTGCAGAAAATGTTATAAAAGCAGGTAGAATTAAGCACACAGTAATTAGAACAAATGTTCTTTACGGTGCAACACAATTTGGCAGACCCGATTTTGTAAAATGGGTTTACAACTCATTAAGTGAAAAGAAAAACATCAGAATTGTGAAAGACCAAATAAATAATCCAACTTATATTGATGATTTATCCTCTGCAATTTCTAAATTTATTGAATTTGGTAAAGAGGGGGTTTATAATATTGGCGGAGCCGAAACACTATCTCGCATTGAGTTTACATACAAAATTGCAGACTATTTTAATTTGGATAAATCTTTGATTACTCCAATTGTAACATCCGATTTGAACCAACCCGCACCACGCCCACTAAACTCGGGGTTAATTAACTTAAAGGCAGAAACAGAAGTAAATTATCATCCACTTACAATTGATAAAACTCTATTTTTAATGAAGCAAAGTTTGGTTAAAAGTTGAATCAGCTCTTGGAAAAATATAAAGGATTTATTTTTGATATGGATGGCACAATTTATCTTGAAGATAAAATGATAGATGGTGCTGTTGAAACGCTTAATTTCCTAATTGAGAAAGAGAAGCATCTCCTTTTTGTAACAAATAAAACAACACAGACAAAAGATGAATATTCTAATTTCTTGAAAAAAAATGGGGTAAACATTTCATCCAAAAATATTTTAACTGCGGCAAATAATTGTGTTAGTTTCTTGAAACAAGAGAGGAGTAAAAAAAACTTTTATGCAATTGCGGAAGATGTATTTATTGATAGCATTAAAGGTGCTGGATTAATGTATTCTGAAAATCCAGAGAAGATTGAAATTATTATAATTAGTCTCGATAGAAATTATTCGAAAAGTAAATTTAAAATTGCTAAAAAAGCTTTGTTAAACGGTGCAGAATTTTTAGCCGCAAATATCGATAATACTTGTCCAGTTATTGAAGGTGAAATAGTTGATGCTGGAATAATTATTTCAGATTTGGAAAAAGAGACTAACAAAAAACTATTGCAACATTTTGGCAAGCCATCTGAGTATATGATTTCAACAATTAAAAATAATCTACAATATAAAAAAGAAGATTATTTACTTGTTGGAGATAGACTTGAAACAGATATTTTAATGGGAACAGAAATGGGAATTGATACTATGCTTGTAAATAGTGGTGTTTTCAATAGTGTTAAAAATGGGAACAATTCACCAACCTACAAAATTACCTCAATAAAAGAATTGCTATACCGATAGAAGAACAATTGCCGCTAGAAAAATTAGAACTATTCCTACAATTAAAGAACTTACTAAAATGTTATGATTTCTTAACCTTTTATTAAACTGGGCACTATCGCTTAAGGAATTTTCTTTCACAAAATCTCCTTTTTCAGGGTGCCAATCGGTGTGAAGTAAGCTACTAAAATTTTCAAAGTTGGAGTTTTTCATTTTACCCATGCAATTGTTATTTTTATTTTGAACCCAATTTAATTTTTTTTTAAGTATAAAGCAATTTTAAAAAGATAGTTGTGTGCTGAATATCACATTTAGAAAACAAATTCATAATAGAAAAAATGCAAAAATACAGTTTGATAAAAAACTGTATAGCTTACAAAAGCAACCAAGTTACAACATCACCTTTTTAATGAAAGCAAAATTGCTAAAGAGAGGTTTGTTGGCAAAATGAATTTGATAAAGTAGTTTATCTTATTAAAAATAAATAGTTTATAAGAATTTGCAAGTAAGTTTTCAAAACGGAAACAACTTGCAAATCAAATAAAAAAGTAGTAAATTAGGAGTTCTAATTCGCCCCATTGAGGGCGTTTTTTATTTGTGTAAAGTTATTTTGTTAGGATAAATGAAAATAAGTCAATCAGAAATTGCGCAAAAAATTCAAAAAATTGTTGAACAACTTGGATATTTATTAATAGATATTCAGTTCAGAGGCGATGAAAGAAACCGAATTATTGAAATATTTATTGATGGCGAAAACGGAATTTTAACATCCGATTGCGTAGATGTTAGTAGAGCATGTGGCAATATTATTGAGGAAGAAGATTTAATTGAATCGAAATATAGATTAGATGTATCTTCGCCAGGTGTAGATAGACCACTTAAATATGCACTGCAATATAAAAAAAATATTGGTAGAAAATTTGAGATAGAATTTGAAAATCAAGTTAATGAAAAATTTGAAGGCAAATTAATTGCTGTAGATAATGAAATATTAAAATTTGAAATAAATAAACAAACAGAAGAAGTTAACTTTAATAAAATTAAATCTGCAAAAATAATTGTAAGATTTTAATACGGAGGCAACCGGAAAATGAATAACGCAATAGTTGAAGCATTCTCTCAAATGGTAAAGGGAAAGAATGTTGACAGAGATGTTCTTGAAAATATTATTGAAGAAATATTTGGTGTAATGGTTAAGAAAAAATACGGACTTGAAGCCAACTTTGATGTAATTGCCAATATGGACAAAGGCGATATTGAAATATTTCTTGAACGCACAATTGTTGATGAGGTTGAAGATCCAGAGCATGAAGTAAGCATTGACGAGGTAAACGAAAAAGGGAACGATGAAGAGTTAGAAGTTGGCGAAGATTATGTTGAAAAACTTGAACTCTCTTCGTTTGGCAGAAGACTTATAAATCTTGCACGTCAAAGTCTTAATCAAAGAATTAGAGAAATTGAAAAAGAACTTATCTATAATGAATATTCCGAAATGGTTGGAGAAATTATTGTTGGCGATATTTATCAAGTAAGACGTAACGATATTTTAATTAACCACAATAAAAATGAATTGCTATTGCCACGTGTTGAACAAATACCGCGCGAACGCTACAGAAAAGGCGATACGTTAAGAGCTGTAGTTAAAGAAGTTAGAAAAACTCCAAACGGACCGATGATTATTATTTCAAGAGCAGATAATTTATTCTTGAAAAAATTATTTGAAATTGAAATTCCAGAAATTTATGATGGAATTATTGAAATTAAACGAATTGCTCGCGAGCCAAGCGAAAGAGCAAAAGTTGCGGTAGAATCAATGGACGAAAGAATAGATGCAGTAGGTGCTTGCGTTGGTATGAAAGGTGTACGTATTCATGCAATAGTACGCGAGTTAAGTAACGAAAACATTGATATTGTAAACTATTCGGAAGATCCTGTAACTTTAATTCAAAGATCTTTGGCTCCAGCAAAACTAAAACAAATAGAGCTTGATGAAGCTAAAAAACAATGCTCTGTTCTTGCCGATAGCGATCAAGTGTCTTTAATTGTTGGTAGAAATGGTGTTAATATACGGCTTGCAATGAAGTTAACTGGCTACGATATTGATGTTATTCGCGAAGAAAAACCTTTTGAAGAGTATGACGAAGACATTGAACTTGTTGAACTAAGAGAAGAATTAGGAACAGAAATAGTTGATTTGTTAATTCAAAACAGATATGATACTGCTGTTGAAGTTTTAACTGCTGGCATTGACAAACTTAAAGAAATAGAATCTTTAGATGAAGAAAAAGCTACAGAAATATTAGACACAATTAAAAATCAATTTGAAGAAGAATAAAATTTAATTTATAGGTAATTTCCAATATGGCTACAACTAGTAAACCAAAAAAGATAAGAGTTTATAAATACGCTTCAGAGATAAATCTTTCAACTGATGCTATACTCGATTTTTTGAAAAGTAAAGAATATGAAGTAAAAAATCATATGACACTTCTTACCGAAGAAATGCTCTCCGATATTCAAACACATTTTAAAAAGGATATTGACAAATCGGATGCACATAAAAGAAAGCTTGCTAAGATTGATGAAATAAGAGCAGAAAAAGCTGGTGTTTCAGTTAATAAAGAGGTTGAAAAAGAGGTAGAGGTTGCTGAGCAGGCAGTTGAAGAGCCTGTTGTGGAGAAAGAAGAGGAAGTTGTAGAGGAAATAGTTGAAGAGGTTTCCGAAGAAATTACTACTGAAGAAATAGAAGTTGAAGTTAGTGAAGAGAACGTTGTTGAAGATGAACCAATTGCTGAAGAAGTTATTGTTGCCGAAGAGGTTGTTACTGAAGAGGTTGTTACTGAAGAGGAAGAGATTAAGGTTGAAACTGTTGAAAAAGTAGAGCCAGAAGAAAAATTTCAAACCGAAGGTGCTAAAAAACTTAGTGGAATGAAAAAAGGCTTAACAGTTCTTGGTAAAATTGAAATTCCAGAAAAGAGGAAAAAGAAAAAACATACTAAAGCAGTGGAAGAAAAGCCAACACAAAAAGGTGAAAAAGCAAAAGCAACTGCAGAGAAAACTAGTACGGTTACTAAAGAGCCAGAGAAAAAGAAAAAATTTAGACGTAAAAAGAAAAGCGAAGGTGATACAGAAAATCCACAAGCAAAAAAATTCAAAAGAGTTAAAAAGGCTGTAGTTGATAAGCGCGAAGTTGAGGCTGCCATAAAAAGAACTATGCTTAGTATGGATGATGCTGGAACTGGTGACAGAGCAAGTGCTAAAAAACGTCGTAAAAAGGAACAGATTGTTGAGCAAGAGCAAATTGTTGAGCAAAAAGAATTAGAAGAATTAACAATTAAAGTAACAGAATATATAGCCGTTAACGAACTTGCAAACTTAATGAACGTATCTGTTAGTGATGTTATTTCTAAATGTATGGGTCTGGGTTTAATGGTTTCAATAAACCAACGCTTGGATACCGAAACAATTACTTTGGTTACAGATGAATTTGGTTTTGAAGTTGAATTTGAGGATGAATATGTTGCAGATTCCCTTTCTGATATTGAGGATGATGATTCAACACTTCAACAACGTCCTCCTATTGTTACAATAATGGGGCATGTTGATCATGGTAAAACATCATTACTTGATTATATACGTCGCGAAAATGTTGTAGCTGGTGAGTCTGGTGGAATTACGCAACATATTGGAGCTTATCAAGTTGAAGTTGCTGATGGCAAAAAAATTACATTTTTAGATACTCCTGGTCATGAAGCTTTTACAGCAATGCGTGCTCGTGGTGCTAAGGTTACAGATATTGTAGTAATTATTGTTGCAGCTGATGATGCTGTGATGCCACAAACTGTTGAGGCAATAAACCATGCACAAGCAGCTAGCGTGCCTATTATTATTGCTATAAATAAAATTGACAGACCAAATTCCAATATCGAAAAAATTAAGCAACAACTATCAGAACGAAATGTATTGATAGAAGAGTGGGGCGGTAAATATCAATCAGTTGAAATTTCTGCTAAAACTGGTGTTAATATTGATGTATTGTTAGAAAAAATATTATTAGAAACAGAACTTTTAGAGTTAAAAGCTAACCCCAATAGACAAGCACGTGGTAGTGTTGTTGAATCGCAAATGGAACCTGGTAGAGGAATTACTTCAACAGTATTGATTAATAAGGGAACTCTAAAAGTAGGTGATCCGTTTGTTGCTGGAAATTATCAGGGTCGTGTTAGAGCCATGTTCGACGAAAGAGACAATAAACTTACAGAAGTTTTACCAGGTGCCCCTGCGTTAATTTTAGGCTTTGAAGGAACACCCCAAGCAGGCGATTTATTTGCTGTAGTAAACTCTGAACACGAAGCTAGAGAGATTGCTCTTAAGCGTCAACAACTTAAACGAGAACAAGACCGCCGACAAGTTCGCCATATTACGCTCGATCAAATTGCACAGCAAATTAGTGAAGGTGCACTAAAAGAACTACCAATTATTGTTAAAGGTGATGTGGATGGTTCGGTAGAAGCACTTGCCGATTCATTAATGAAATTATCAAATTCTGAAGTTGCAGTTAATGTTATACATAAAGCAGTTGGTGGAATTACTGAAGGTGATGTTCTTCTTGCATCTGCTTCGGGTGCTATTATTGTTGGATTCCATGTTAGAGCAAATAGTAATGCTCGTAAGTTAGCTGAAAATGAAAATGTAGATATAAGACTTTATAACGTAATTTATGATACCATTAACGAAGTAAAATCTGCACTTGAAGGAATGTTATCTCCAATTATAACAGAAGAGTTTGTAGCAACTGTAGAAATTCGTGATACGTTCAAAGTTCCTAAAGTTGGTACCATTGCTGGGTGTTATGTTACCGATGGTAAAATTACACGCTCCGACAGAATTAGATTATTCCGTGATGGAATAGTTGTTTACGAAGGAAACCTTGCAACTCTTAAACGCTTCAAAGATGATGTTAAAGAAGTTGTTGCTGGTTACGAGTGTGGATTAAATATTGCAAACTTTAATGATATAAAAGTAGGTGATGTTATTGAAGCGTATAAATTTGTTGAAACAGCAAAGAAATTGGATTAAAAATTGTCAACAAGATTACAAAAAATAGGTGAGTTAATTAAGGAAGAGTTGAGTCTTATTTTTCTTTATAAAATTCAAGACCCCGAGTTGGGAATGTTAACAATTACATCTGTTAAAATTACACCCGATGCAAAAATTGCAAAGGTTTATATCTCAATATTTGAAAAAGATGGAAGAGATAAAAAAATTGAAAAGCTCAACAGCATAAAGGGTTATATCAAATCTAACCTATCAAAAAAAGTAAATCACTTACGACAAATGCCAGATATATCTTTTTATTTGGATGATACTTTAGATTACGTTGAAAAGATGGAAAAAATATTTAAGAAAATTCACGAAGATGATAACAAATAAATCTGATGATCTTTCACATGTTGATTACACCGATGGTGAAATTCTCTTAATTGATAAAGAGAAAGGTAAAAGTTCTTTTAACATAGTTTATAGAGTTCGAAAAATTGTAAACATTAAAAAAATTGGTCATGCAGGTACTTTAGACCCTGCTGCAACTGGCTTATTAATTGTTTGCATTGGAAGACAGCAAACAAAAAATATTTATAAGTATCAGGATTTGGAAAAAACATATTCTGGCACAATTGAGCTTGGCAAAACAACTCCATCAATGGATGGAGAAACAGAATGTAGTGAAGAAAAAAATTATTCCTTTGTAACAGAGGAGTTGATTGAAGAAACAAGAAAAAACTTTATTGGAGAAAGCAAACAAATTCCCCCAATGTACTCTGCATTAAAGCAAAATGGTAAAAGACTTTACAAGTTAGCTCGTAAAGGAATTGAGGTTAAGAGAGAACCTCGCGATATAATAATTTATGATTTTAAAATTACAAGAATTGAACTTCCTGAAATTGATTTTGAAATTAAATGTTCAAAAGGAACATATATTAGAGTAATAGCAAATGATTTTGGAGAGAAGCTAAATTGTGGTGGATATCTAAAATTACTTAGAAGGGAAGCTATTGGTGAGTATAATGTTAAAGATGCTTTAACAGTTGATGAATTTCAAAAACGCGTTTGTGTTAAAGAAGATTAGAAGCAATGAAAGTTTATAAATCTATTGATAAAATTGTAAAAGATGAAAACACCGTTTTAACAATTGGAACCTTTGATGGCATTCATAAAGGTCATCAAGTTCTTTTTGAAAAGTTAAAAAGATATTCATCCGAAAACAATTTGAGGAATGTGGTAATAACTTTTGAGCCACATCCAAGAACTGTTGTTTCAAATTTTGATATGAAATTATTAACAACATTGGATGAAAAATCGGAAATTTTATTGCAACTCGAAATTGAAAATTTGTTGGTAATAAATTTTACAAAAGAGTTTGCAAAGCAAAGCTCCGAGGAATTTATTACAGATATTATTTGTAATAAAATTGGTGTTAAGCACATTATTATTGGTCATGACCACAAGTTTGGTAAAGACAGAAATGGAAATGACAACGCACTGATAGAGCTTGGCATTAAAAATAATTTTACTGTTGAAAGAGTTGAACCAGTAAAATATGGCGATGAAATTATTAGTAGCACAAAAGTAAGAAATGCTCTTTTAAATGGTGAAATTAAAAAAGTAAGCAATTTTCTTGGACGTTGTTATTGCTTTCACGGAACTATAGTAAAAGGTGTTTCGCGAGGCACAATACTTGGCTTTCCTACCGCAAACATTGAGGTTGAGGAGGAGAACAAGTTAATTCCTAAAAACGGAGTTTACGTTGTTAAGGTTATTGTAGAAAACGAAATTGTGTATGGAGTTATGAATGTTGGCTTGCGTCCAACATTTGCAGATACTTTAAGCGTTGTAATTGAAGCTCACCTTTTTGAGTTCAACAAAGATGTTTACGGAAAAGCAATAAAAGTTGAAATACTAAAAAGAATTAGAGACGAGAAAAAATTTAATAACAAAGAAGAATTAATCTACCAAATTGGAAAAGATAAAAAAGAAGCAATCCAATTTGTTGGAAAAATATTAACTAATTAACTTCGGAAGGGTTCTGAGGTTACATTGAATTAACAAAAAGGAGAAATTCAAAAATGAATTTATCAAAAGAAGAAAAACAAGAAATCATTAGCAAATTTGGTGCAAATGACAAAGACAGTGGAAAAGCAGAAGTTCAAATTGCTTTGCTAACTGCTCGTATTAATAAACTTACTGACCATTTTTCTGAGCATAAAAAGGATCACCACTCAAGAAGAGGGTTATTAATGATGGTTGGTAAAAGAAGAAGATTGCTTAATTATATTGCTCGTCAAGACATCGAGAGATACAGAAGCACAATTAAAGAATTGAATTTAAGAAAATAAGGTTTAAAAAATTATGATGATAACAAAAGAAGTTGAAATAGGCGGAAAAAAGCTATCCATTGAAACTGGACGCTACGCAAAACAGGCAAATGGTGCTGTTATGGTGAGGTACGGTGATACAGTAGTTTTAGTTACTGCAGTAGCTTCAAAAAAACCAAATACTACATTGGATTATTTCCCAATGTCGGTAGAGTATAAAGAAAGATATTTTTCTGCTGGAAAATTTCCTGGCGGATTTATTAAACGCGAAGGTCGTCCAACAGAAAAAGAAATTCTCGCTGGTCGTTTAATGGATAGACCAATTAGACCATTATTTCCAAAAGATTATAACAACGATACTCAAATTGCAGCGTTTGTATATTCTTACGATGGTGTAAATAATCCTGATGTAATTGCAGCAATTGGTGCTTCGGCAGCATTAGCTATTTCGGATATTCCATTCCTAGAGCCACTTGGTCAGGTAAGAGTTGGTAGAATTGATGGAGAGTTCATTATCAATCCAACTTTTGAACAAGAAAAAGAAAGCAATTTAGAATTAATTGTTGCTGGAACCGAAAGTTCAATAATGATGGTTGAAGGGGAAGCACACGAAGCAAGTGAAACTGACATATTAGATGCACTTAAATTTGCTCATGTAGAAATATTAAAAATAATAAATTTACAAAAAGAGTTAGTTGAAGCTTGTGGTAAAGCTAAAATGGTTGTTGAAGAAAAAGTTATTAACGAAGAACTTGTAAAAGAAGTTAACGAATTAGCTTACGACAGGTATAAAGAAGTTGTTTATTCAAAATTAGCAAAAGAAGTTCGCTACGAAAAAAATGATGAAATAAACGATTCCGTTCTTGAAGCATTGGCTGAAAAATATCATGAAGATGATGATGTGAAAGACATTAAAAATATTCTTCACGACATCGAAAAAGATTTGATGCGTAAAAGAATTTTAGAAGATGGCAACCGTCTTGATGGAAGAACATTAACTGAAATTAGACAAATTACTTCTGAAGTTGGAGTTCTTCCACGAACACACGCTTCGGCATTATTTACACGTGGTGAAACTCAATCGCTAACAACTGTAACCCTTGGTACAGCTCGCGATCAACAAATTGTTGACGGACTTGATGATGAAGTTAAAAAATCTTTCTATCTTCATTACAACTTCCCTCCATTTAGTGTTGGCGAAACTGGACGTTACGGATTTATTGGAAGACGTGAAATTGGTCATGGTAATTTAGCAGAGAGAGCATTGAAATATATTGTTCCTGTAACTGAAGATTTCCCTTACACAATTCGTGTTAACTCCGATATTCTTGAATCAAACGGTTCATCCTCAATGGCAACAGTTTGTGCTGGTTCATTAGCAATGATGGATGCTGGCGTTCCTGTTAAGACTCCAATTTCTGGTATTGCAATGGGGCTAGTAAAAGAAGGCGACGACTTTGCTGTCCTTTCTGATATTCTTGGAAATGAAGATCACCTTGGTGATATGGATTTCAAAGTAGCTGGTTCCGATAAAGGCATTACTGCAATTCAAATGGATATCAAAATTCAAGGTATCTCTTTTGAAATTATGGAGAAAGCTCTTGAACAAGCCAAAGAAGGAAGAATGCATATTCTTGGAAAAATGAGCGAAGCTCTTTCTGCTCCACGTGAAGCAATTTCTCAGTATGCACCTTCATTAATCTTTATCCAAATAGACCCCGAAAAAATTGGTGCTGTAATTGGACAAGGTGGAAAAGTTATTCAAGGCATTCAAAAAGATTTCAATGTTGAAATTAACATCGAAGAAGATGGAAAAGTTGCTATTGCTGGCGTTAATACTGAAGAAGCTCGTAAAGCTAAAGAATACATAAAAGCAATTGTTACTGACCCCGAAGTTGGAATGGTATATAAAGGTACTGTAATTAAAATTACAGATTTTGGTGCGTTTGTAGAATTTGTTCCTGGCACACAAGGTCTTCTTCATATTTCACAAATAGCTCTTGAACGCGTTAACAAAGTGAGCGACGTTATTAAAGAAGGTGAAGTAATTGATGTTAAATTGCTAAAAATGGAAAATGGAAAATTCTCTTTATCTCGCAAAGCGTTATTGGAAGATAAGAATGCCGCAGCTAAAAAAGAAGCAAGCGCAGAAAAGAAAGAAGACTAATAAATAATTAAGTAAATAGGAGAGATGTCATTCCCACATGTTTTTAGTGGGAATCTCTCACTTTACTTTAAGATTTCCGATAGAAGTATTGGGGAATGACAGCAAAGTATGGAGAGTTAAATTTACTCTATTTTTGACTGTTAGAATAAAAAGGGAATGAATTGAAACTTGGTAAACTGGATTTAGGAAACAAATTAATTGTTGCTCCAATGGCTGATGTTTCGGATGCTCCTTTTAGAAAAATTGCAAAAGAGTATGGGGCTGGTTTAACTTTTACTCCGATGGTAAGTGCTAAAGGAATTATTGATAACGAATTTCATGCACTCAGAATTTTTGCATTTGCAAGAGATGAAAAACCTATTGGAGTTCAGTTACTTGGTAATAATCCAGA
Source organism: uncultured Ignavibacteriales bacterium (assembly GCA_947311785.1). Lineage (GTDB taxonomy): Bacteria > Bacteroidota > Ignavibacteria > Ignavibacteriales > Melioribacteraceae > 1-14-2-50-31-20. The sequence goes on from CAMZLW010000089.1 coordinate 12,682, forward strand.
ATATCTTGCTGGGGCTGTGCATGAATTAAAACGCTACAAGCCAGATGTAATAGATATAAATTGTGGTTGCCCAGTAGAAAAAGTTACAAAGCTAAATTTTGGAGCACAATTGCTCGACGACCCAATTTTAATGGGGAAGCTAATAGAAGCAATGGTTAATGTGGCTGAAGATATTCCTATAACCGTTAAACTTCGTTTAGGTAAAAGTGATGGTAAAATTAATATTTTGGAGACTGCAAAAGTTGCAGAAGAAAGTGGTGCATCGGCAATAATTGTTCACGCACGTACACGAAGCACAAAGTATAAAGATGCTCCAGACTGGGATTGGTTAGTAAAAGTAAAGGAACAAATAAAAATTCCTTTAATAGGTAATGGTTCTCTCTTTACTCCGCAAGATATAAAGGAGATGATAGAGAAAACCAATGTTGATACTGTAATGGTGGCACGCGGTGCTTTAGGAAATCCTTTTCTTTTCAGTCGATATAGGGAGTTGATTGAAAATGGTTCAGACCCTGGCGAACCTGATTTAGAGGAGATTGAAAAGGTAGCAATTAAACATGCACGTTTAATTGCACGAGAATATCCTGAAGCCGTTGCTACTATTAAAGCACGAAAAAACATTATATGGTACTTTAAGCATTTGGATGGAGTAACAAAATTTGCATCCACAATAATGCGTACCAAAAATGTAGAAGGCGAAATAAAAATGATTCACGAACATGTTGAAAAACTAAAACAAAATTTTTATCCAAAAGATGATCGTGAATTAATTGACCAAAAGTTTAAAGAACGGGTTCTCTTTTGGTTAAAAGAATAATTTGTGGTAATCCGTTAGATAGAGATTTTTAAAATGTTGAAAGAAATTATAATTAGTTCAACAGCTTCGCAGAATAGAATTGCTATTACTGAAGATAGAAAGCTAGTTGATTTTTTTGTTGAACATCCCGAAAAAGATAGGATGGTTGGCAATATTTATTTGGGCAAAGTTGCACGCGTACTTCCTGGAATACGTGCTGTGTTTATTAATATTGGATTGAAGCACGATGCGTTTCTTCACTTTTCTGATATTGGAGATACGCTAAAAGATAATCTAAATTTTGTTGATGACGATTATGTTGCAGAGCCTGAAGTTAAAGAGGAAACAAATAATAAGAATAGTTCAGATTCAAAAAATGGAAATTCGGAAGTTAAAAGAACTAGAATTCCACGACTAAAAAAAGGGCAAGAAGTTTTAATCCAAATTATTAAAGAACCAGTAAAAGGAAAAGGTGTTCGGGTTTCAACATCAATTTCAATTCCTGGTAGGTTTTGTGTACTAATTCCGTACGAAGATAAAATTGGAATTTCAAAAAAAATAACAGACTACCGCGAAAAGAAAAGGCTAAAAAAATTAGCCCGTGGTATTATTCCAGATAATTGTGGCGTTATAGTTAGAACTGCTTCTAAAGATCAGCCCGAGGAATTACTTAGTGCTGACTTAACCTACCTCAGTAAAACTTGGGTGCAGGTTCAGGATGAGGTTAAAAAAAATTCTCCTCCTGCATTGGTTTATAAAGATTTAAGTACAACCATAAGTGTAATAAGAGATTTATTTACTACTGATGTATCTAATATTTTTATTGATTCAAAAAAATTGTATAAAGAGATTAGAACTTATGTGAATGCTCATCAGCCTGAGTTGGTCGATAAAGTTAAACTCTACAAAAGTTCTACCCCAATATACGAAGAGTTTAAAGTAGAAGAACAAATTCAAGGAATGATGAACCGCCAAGTTCCTTTGCCAAGTGGTGGATATTTATTTATAGAGCATACTGAAGCTATGACTGTGGTTGATGTAAATAGCGGAAGGTATGCAGCAAAAAAGGAACAAGAGCAAAATTCACTTAAAACAGATTTAGAAGCTGCACGCGAAATTGCACGTCAGTTAAGGCTTAGAGATATAGGTGGACTTTTAGTGGTTGATTTTATTGACCTCGAAGAGGAAAAGAACAGAAAGAAAATTTACGACGAACTAAGAAAAGAATTTAGAAGAGATAGAGCAAAAATTGCAATGTTGCCAATGACTGATTTTGGAATAATGCAAATTACTCGCCAAAGAATTCGTGAAAATATTATGCAATCAACTCACGAGTTGTGTCATTGCTGTAACGGAACTGGTTTAATGCAAAAAAAATCGAACTTGATAAATGAACTTGATCAATGGCTACAAAGGTATAAAAATGATGGAAAGAAAAACCCACTTAGATTAATTGTTCATAATTCTTTAGGAATAAAACTTAGAATAGGTGTCTTTTCTACTTTAAGTAAACTTAAACTAAAATATTTTGTAAGAATAAAGTTAGAAGAAAAAAATGATGTAAATCCACAATCTTTTAGGTTTATGGATGCTAAAACGGGAAAAGAAATAACCAATGATTATAATAATTAGTATTTTAAGAATCAAAATTTAAGAGGAAATTATGAAGTTTTTTATTGATACTGCAAACATACAAGAGATTAAAGAAGCTGAAGCAATGGGCATTTTAGATGGTGTTACAACTAATCCATCTCTAATTGCACGTGAAAATGGCGACTTTAAAGAGATACTTACAGAGATTACAAAAATTGTTGATGGTCCTATTAGTGGTGAAGTGGTTGCACTAGATTATGATGGAATGATGAAAGAAGCTGAAGAGTTAGCATCAATTCATAAAAATATTGTTGTTAAAATTCCTTTAATAAAAGAGGGAATTAAAGCTGTTAAATCTCTATCGGCAATGGGAATTAAAACAAACGTAACTTTATGTTTTTCGCCAGCTCAAGCAATTTTGGCAGCAAAAGCAGGAGCCACTTACATTTCTCCTTTTGTTGGAAGACTTGATGATATAAGCCATGTTGGTATGGACTTGGTTGAGCAGATTGCACAAATATATGCTAACTATGGATATGAAACAGAAATAATTGTTGCAAGTATCAGAAATCCGTTACATATAATAGAATCGGGTATGATTGGTGCTGATATAGTAACTGTACCATTAAAAGTAATTGAACAATTGTTTAAACATCCTCTTACAGATATTGGAATAGAGAAATTTTTAGCTGACTGGAATAAGGGGAAATAAAGAATGAAAGCAACAAGGTTTCACCAAAAGCATGTAGAACTTGGTGCAAAGTTAGTTGAGTTTGCTGGTTATCAGATGCCAATTCAATATACTTCAATTATTGATGAACACAGAGCCATTCGCAATTCTGTTGGAGTTTTTGATGTTTCACACATGGGTGAAGTAACTATTAAAGGCGAAAAGGCATTAGATTTTGTTCAGCACATTACTACAAATGATGTCTCAAAATTAACGGTTGGTAGAGTTCAATACACTGCAATGTGTTACGAAGATGGCGGTATTGTTGACGATTTGTTGCTTTATCAAATGGGCAATACAGAATATATGCTTGTTATTAATGCATCCAATATTGCAAAAGACATTGATTGGATGAATAAAAATAATTCATTTGGCGTTGAAATTATTAACGAAAGCGATGAGTATTCGTTACTTGCAGTTCAAGGACCAAACTCTAAAAAAACTTTAGCAAAAATTTGTAAAGATGCCTTAGAAATGGAATATTATCATTTTCTAATTTCAGAGTGTGAAGGAACAAAAATAATTATTTCACGAACTGGTTATACAGGTGAGTTAGGTTACGAAATATATTTTAAAGGCTCAGAAGAAGAGGCATTAAAAATATGGGATAAAATTTTTGGAGCTGGGAAAAAATTTGCTATAAAACCAATTGGCTTAGGTGCAAGAGATACTCTACGCCTTGAAATGGGTTTTTGTCTTTACGGTAACGATATTGATAAAACAACAAACACTATTGAAGCTGGACTTGGGTGGATTACCAAAGTTCAAAAAGATAGTTTTATTGGAAGAGATGCAATTATAAAAATAAAAGAAAATGGAATTAGCCGAAAATTAGTTGCTATTCTTTCAGAAGAACGAATGATACCACGCCAAGGTTACGAAATATTTAATAATAGTACTTTGATTGGAAATATTACTAGTGGTACACTTAGTCCTGTGTTGGGCAAACCAATTGCCATGGGTTATGTGAGTAAAGATTTTTCGGATATTGACACAGAGGTTGTAATAAAAATTAGAAATAAAGAGTTAGTTGGAAAAATAGTAAAGCTACCTTTTATAAGTAAATAATTTTTTTATTAAAATAATTCTGATGAAGATTTTTATATCTCATCTATATTAAGGATATTTTAAGTAAATGAAAGTAAATGTAATATTATCACCAAATAATGTTGATGACCTTTATTATACTGGTAAAACTACAGTTGTAATAGATGTTCTTCGTGCAACATCTGTTATTGTTAAGGCTCTTGATGCTGGTGCAAAGGAAGTTATTCCAGTTGGCTCAATTGATTTTGCAATGAAAATTTCTATTAACTCACATGGTGGACAAACATTGTTGTGTGGCGAACGAAATACTAAAATTATCGATGGATTCGATTTAGGAAATTCTCCTGCAGAATATACCGAAGAAGTTGTTAGCGGAAAATCCATAATTCTCTTTACAACCAATGGTTCTAAGGCTATTGTTAAAGCAAAGTATTCTGAAAGAGTTTACATTGGTAGTTTTAATAACTTATCAAAACTGGCAGAGCATTTAGTTAGTTTAGATAATGATGTTGAAATTATAACTTCGGGTGTTAATGGTGTATTTTGTTTGGAAGATACCATTTGTGCAGGAGCTTTAGCAAAAAAAATGAAAGAAATCAATTCCGCCATAGAGCTAAACGATGTTACAAATGCTAGTTTAGTGCTAAACGAAAAATATGGTTCAGATATATTACAAATGATGAAAAACTGTGAGCATGGAATTTTATTAAAAGAGAATGGATTAGAGAGTGATATAGAACTCTGTGCTAAAGTAGATAACATACCAGTAATTCCATATTTTACAGGTGGTGAAATAAAACTTTTAAAAGATGAAAGTAACAAAGCATAATTGGACTTTTTTTTATGGCAATAAAAAGAAAAACGAATACAAAAAAACCGATTACAAAAAGTGCTACTTCGCCTGAATCTAATGAGCGAAAAACAAAGTTGCTCGGAGTTTCTTTAGTTATTTTAGCATTGCTTTCGCTTTTAAGTATTCTTTCATACTCCAGATATGATGTGGCAAACCTCTATTTTGGATTTGCCGATTTATTTAAAATTTTTTCATCCGACCCAGAATTTGTAAGTCGTGCATCCAATGTTCACAACTGGCTCGGAATCCTAGGTGCCTATCTATCCAACTTTTTTATTAATTCTACTATCGGGTATTTCTCAATTGTATTTCCTGTGTTGATGTTTATTTGGGGAATTGCAATAATTACGAAAGAGAATAATAAATTATCAATTCATTTATCTAATTTTCTTGTAGCCTTTGCCGTTATATTAGCAACTTTTTTTGGAATGCTTCGTGTTGAGCTAAATATACTTGCTGAGTTTAATGAACTATCTGGAAATGTTGGCGATTTTTTTGGTGGTGCAGTTGGTAGGTTGCTTGGTGGATTAGGCAGTATTATTGTACTTCTTTCAGTTTTAGTTATTTCAACCATAGTTGCCTTTGATATTAAATTAGAGAAAATATGGAATTTTATTAAGGGAAATATTCAAGGTGCACTTGAAAATGATAATAGCGAAACACGAATAACAATAAAAAAAGATGGTGCTGAAAATAATATAGAAAAAATCACTAAACTTTCTAAAGAAGAAAAAAAATCAAAATCATCTCTGTTAAAGCGTAAGAAAAAATTGGTTGAGGCAGAACTACCAATAGATGTAGTGGAAGCAGAAGAAGAGACCAAAATAAGAATTGTTCATAAAGCTCAAAAAGAAGAACCAGAAAAAATTGACCCGGCAATTATACCACTTGAGCCACAAATTAGTAAAGATACAATTCCAAATAAAGGTTCATCAATTCCTCCAATAGTTGCAAATGATGATAAAGATATGCCAGAGCCTTGGGAAGAAAAAATTAAATTTGTTCCTCCAAGTTTAGAGCTTTTAGATAAGCCAAACGAAGAAGAACTAAAGATTCCTGAAAGTGATTTAAAACATCAAGCAGAATTGTTAAAAGAGAAGTTGCTTCTTTTTGATATTAAGATTGAGGATATTTCGGTAACTCCTGGTCCAGTTGTAACACAGTACGAAATGGTTCCTGCACCTGGTGTTAAAATAAGTAGAATTGTAAGTCTCGAACACGATATAGCTCTTGCCCTTGCTGCACGTGGTATTCGTATAATTGCTCCAATACCTGGCAAGAGTGCAATTGGTATCGAAATTCCAAACGAAAAATCTACAATTGTAAGAGCACGCACAGTTATTGCAGGGTTAAAAAATTCAAAAGCTGCACTTCCTATAGCACTTGGCAAAACAATTATTGGTGATATCTACATTGCTGATTTAGCATCAATGCCTCACCTTCTTGTTGCTGGTGCAACAGGTTCGGGTAAGAGTGTTGGAATTAATATGCTGATTGTTAGTCTATTATATGCTAAGCATCCATCGGACGTAAAGTTTGTTATTGTAGATCCTAAAAAAATAGAGCTATCTTTTTACGGGAAATTAAATAAACATTTTCTTGCAATTTCTCCAGATTTAGATGAAGAAATTATAACAATGCCATCAAATGCCTTACTGGCACTGAAGTCGGTTGAATTTGAAATGGAGAAACGTTACGATAAGCTTGCAAAGGCTGGTGTTCGTAACCTTATTGATTATAACGCAAAAGTTGCAAATCCTAAAACACGTCCAACAGATACCGATAAAATAAAACACTATAAGTTACCGTACATAGTTGTTGTTATAGATGAACTTGCCGATTTAATGATGACATCGGGCAAAGAGGTTGAAGAACCAATTGCACGTATTGCACAACTTGCACGTGCAGTAGGTATTCACTTAGTTGTTGCTACTCAACGACCATCTGTTAATGTAATTACTGGTGTTATTAAAGCTAACTTTCCTGCACGTATGGCTTATCAAGTTGCAACTAAAATAGATTCACGAACCATACTTGATATGAACGGGGCAGAGCAACTACTTGGGCGTGGCGATATGTTGTTTCTTCCTGGTGGAATGCCAAAACCAGTTCGTATCCAAAATGCTTTTATCTCTACCGAAGAAGTTGAAAAAATTACAAATGCAATTTATGTCCAAACTGGATATACCAAACGCTACTTCTTGCCATCATTGATGGAGAAGAGAAATGACCCTGATGCAAATTTCCTATCTGACCTTGACCCAATGTTTGAAGAGGCTGGGCTTGTTGTTATTAGACATCAGCAAGGTTCTGTTTCGTTACTGCAGCGTAAATTAAAATTAGGATATTCAAGAGCTGCAAGAGTAATGGACCAGCTTGAAGAGGCTGGTATTGTTGGACCATCCGAGGGTAGCAAAGCTCGCGAAGTTATTTGTGAAAGCGAAGAACAACTACACACAATAATTAGGTCTATATAATGATTGTGCGTGTTTTAATATTTTTAATTATTCCATTTTTTTTACAAGCACAAAATGTAGATGAAGTGGTTGCAAAAATGCAAACCAAATTTACCACCATACAAAATTTGAAAGCAAATTTTAGTCAAACTATTTCTTCTTCACAAAATACTAGCTCAATAAATTTTGAAGGTGAATTCTATTATAAAAAGAAAAATAGCTTCTCAATAATTTTGCCAAAAAGAAGTATAATCTCTGATGGCAAATCTATTTGGAATTTTGACAAAACTAACAATAAAGTTGTAATATCAGAATTTGATATTAGTAATACAACTTTTTCGCTAAACGAAATTATCTATTCCTATCCAGAAAAATGCGATTTGTTTTTAATTAAAAATGAAAAGAATACATTTATTATTAAGGCAGTGCCAAACGATTTAGAAGAAAATTTTAAAGAAGCTTACTTAACAATGAACAATAATTATATTCTAAATAAAATTGAAATAATTGATTTTAATAATATTAAATATACTTTTAAATTATTTTCAATTGTTATTAATAAAATAATTGATGATTCTGTTTTCCAATTTATTCCACTAAATGAGGTAGAAGTAATTGACCTCAGATAAAAAAAATGCAAGTAAAATTAAAAAGTATATTGGTTACACTTTACCAATAATACTTATGGTGCTTTTCCTTTATCTTGCTTTTAATAAAGTTGATTTTCAAAAAGTTATTCAAATTCTTTCCAAACTTTCTATTGGCTGGTTCATAGTTTTTGTTGTCGTTTTTTTCTTTTCCCACTTCTTACGTGCACTTCGTTGGAAAGTAATGCTCAATTCAACAAAGCAAAGTTCTTCCTTGTTAAATCTATTTGGTGCAACAATGATTGGATATGGGTTAAATAGTATTATTCCCCGATTAGGTGAATTGTATCGTGGATTTTTTGCTGGTAAGTGGGAAAATATTTCACGTTCTGTTGTTTTAGGTACAATAGTTGTTGAAAGAGTTATTGATATTCTTGCACTCGGAATTTCTGTACTAATAACAGTGTTAATCTACAATGGTGATTTATACTCAGAGCTGGCTTGGTTAAAGGCTACTGTTATCTTTGGCTTTGCTGGAATTTTTATAATAATTATTGTGTTATTTCTGTTAGTTAAATTCAAAGAGAAATTTTATTCTCTAATTTTAAATGTGGTTAGTAAGCTTTCTGAAAAAGCTGCTAAAAAAATTGCAAATATTTTTGATATGCTAATTGATGGATTTTCTACAATTAAAGGAACATTAAACTATATCTGGGTTTTAGTGTACTCTGTTTTAATAATGCTTAGTTACGGATTAACAGCAGAACTTGGTTTTTACGTTTTAAACCTCCAAAATGATAATGTTATAAATTATAGTATGGCGTGGACTGTAATGACAATTAGCGCGTTTGGGGTTGTAATTCCTACTCCAGGTGGTGCTGGTACTTATCATTTTATTGGAATTACAGTCTTGGTTTCACTTTTTGCTTTTTCTAACGAAGCTGCTTCTGCCTACGTATTACTCACTCATACAATTTCCATTTTTATTTTTATAACTTCAATGTTTCTCTTTATGGGGTATATTAATAATAAACGAGAAAAAATGGGACTACAACGAGAAAACTTTTACAGTGTTATTAAAGGAGGTAAAACAGAATGAAAAAAATAATATTTCTTTTATTGCTATCACTGCTACTCTCTAAAAATATTTTTGCACAGATTGATGTGGTTACTGGAATGGGAATTAGTTTTGTTTATAATCCGTCGTTAAATGATTATTTAGACTTACGAAGTCCCGCAGAAGAGGTTAAACCATTTTCAACTACCGCTGAATTCTATGGTGAGGTTGATTATTCAATTTCTGAAAAATATCAAATAGGCATCGAGTATGTTTACACTCTTTTCGATTTTAACTCTGCGTATGCAGGTAATTATACTTTTAGTTATACACACCAAAAACCTTCGCTGTTAGCATATTATGTTATTAGTGGCAAAGGATATAAGTTTAAGTTCGGTGGTGGTGCAGGAATTAGAATTATTAATTTAACAGAGAATTTTAGTGTTGATGAAAATTTTTCTGCAGTTGGATTTGGATTATTGTTAAGAGCACAAGGGCATACAGCACTAAGTGATAATTTTTACGCAAATATCGGTGGCACCATGCGAACAGATTTTCCAGGCACTCCGAGTAATAGTAATCACAATTTTTATGATGATACAAATCTCAATTCCTTTTCAGTTAGTGTCAATTTAGGAATTTCATATTTCTTTTAATATTAATTATAGGATAAAAAATAGATGACATTTTTAGAAGCAATATTTTTAGGTATTATACAAGGGTTAACAGAATTTTTGCCAATTAGTAGTACTGGGCATTTAACCATTGCTGGTAAGTTAATGGGAGTTATTTCAACAGAAAGCCCAGAACATTGGACGTCATTTATGGCAGTAATTCAGTTAGGAACTTTGCTTGCAATAATAGTATATTTTTGGAAAGACCTTTGGGGAATTTTTATCGATTTTATGAAAGATAATATGATTAAACCCAAAAAAATCAGCACACAAAGTAGCAATTCAAAAATGGGATGGCTAATAATTTTGGGCTCAATTCCTGTTGCTATTATTGGACTTGGTTTCAAAGATATTATTGAAGGTGCTTTTACTAAAAATTTATATGTAATTGCTACAAGTCTTATTGTGCTTGGCGTTATACTTGCACTTGCAGAAAAATTAGGAAAGTTCAAACGCGATATAAAAGATATTACTTGGAAGGATACACTAATTATTGGCTTCGCACAATCTTTAGCTCTTATTCCTGGCTCATCACGTTCTGGAACTACAATAACTGCTGGAATTTTTCTTGGATTAAAAAGGGAAACTGCTGCCAGATTTTCTTTTCTATTAAGCGTACCAGCAATTTTAGGTAGTGGACTTTTAGAATTTTACAGCTCACTCGAATACATTCAGTTTGATGGAATGATAAATTTAATTTTGGCTACTGTTGTTTCTGCAATTAGTGGTTATATTACAATTTCATTTTTACTATCGTTTTTAAAGAAAAATTCAACAATGGTATTTGTCTTTTACCGAATTGCAATAGGCTTAATTATTTTTGCTCTTATTGAAGGTAGCATAATTACACCATAAAATTTATTTAATTACAAAAAGGAAAATTATGAAAGGATTAATAATTTTAGTGTTATCTCTATTTTTACTAAATTGTAGCAGTGGAGAAAAGACTGGAAAACAGCAAGCAGTAAAGAAACAAGAAAAAACAATAATAAAAAAACAGGATCCAAAAGTGAAAGAATTAATGAACGTTTCGGAAAACGAAATATTAGTAGCAACAATAAACACAAATGTTGGTTCATTTGAAGTTAAATTATTTGCAAACGAAGTTCCTAAAACAGTAGAAAATTTTGTAGGCTTAATAACAGACGGAAAATATAATGGTGTTATTTTTCATAGAGTTATTGCAGGTTTTATGCTTCAAGGTGGCGATCCTACTGGTACAGGACGTGGTGGCGAAAGTTACTGGGGTGGAAAATTTGAAGATGAATTTAACGATTCGTTGAAACACTCAAAACCAGGTATGCTATCTATGGCTAATGCTGGTCCTAACACTAATGGAAGTCAATTTTTTGTAACATTAGTTCCTACTCCTTGGCTTGACGGAAAGCACGCAATATTTGGTGAAGTTATTTCTGGAATGGATGTGGTTGAGGCAATTGGCAAAACAAAAACTGGAATGATGGATAAACCAGTTGAAGATATAGTAATGGAGAAAGTTACTGTAGAAAAAAGAGCAAAATAGTATATTTGAATATCTCTCTTCTGTATCTTTTACAGGAGAGAATATTTATTGATTTTTTTAAATAATAAAAATGAATTTTGAAAAAAGAATCTAAAGTAGAGTCAATATATAGCCTTCCAAATTATTTGAAGGAGGATACACTTCTTCCAATATATTTTTTGTATGGCGAAGATACTTTTACAATTAATAATGCAGCAAAGGCAATTGAAAAAGTAGTTGCTCCACTAGTTGCATCCGATTTTGATAGGGAATCCATAACTCTTACAAAGGATAGTACAGTTTCTCAAATAGTCGATTTAGCATATTCATTTCCTTTTAGCGGTGGGAAAAAGCTGATTATTGCAAAAGGTTTTAATGAATTAAAGGAGATGAAGACTTTTGCGAGCTATGTAAAAGATCCTGCCGAATTTACCGTTTTAGTAATACTACAATCGTCAAAAAAAGCTCCATTAAATCAAGAACCCTATAAATCTTTATATGCAAATAAATTTTTATTTGAAGCTAGAGAGTTATCAGGCGGTGAGCTATCCGATTGGATGTTTAAAAAAGCTAGAATTGAAAAATTAAATTTAACAAAAGCAGCTGGCGATTTACTAATTGAAATGGTTGGGGAGAACAAAGGTATTCTGGAAATGCAGCTAAATAAAATTGCTGCTTATTCAAAACCAGATGAAGAAATTACCCCAGAAATAATTCAAAATTTAGCCGAAATTACTAAAGAATATTCAATATTTGATTTACAAAATGCGTTAGAAAAAGGGGACAAAAGTAAAGCAATTAGCTATGCGTATAATCTTTTAAGCTCACAAAACGATATGACTTTTATTATTGCTATGCTTACAAGATTTATAACAACCCACGCACGTGTATTGGAACTTAGGAAATTACCAGATAGTGAAGGGAAAAAAGAGTTCCGAAATAGATATTATTTTTTAAAAAAAACAACATATATGTCAAACGAAAAAAGATTGGAGAATGCTGCTAAAGCACTTCTGGAAGCTGACATTAGGTTAAAAACTTCAGGAATAGATGCTAAAAGCAACGTAGCTATTTTGATAGCTGAAATGTTAAGATAGAAAATAATTTGTATTTTATAATAATTAAAAATAAATTTTAAAAAATGGTGTAAATGTTTCCCCCTTTGGAAACTTTTATTTTAATAGTTGGTATAAATGGCGTTGGATAAAAAATTACTTTTATTAACAGATGAAGAACTGATTAAAGAATTTCAAGATAGTAATACTATTGAAGCTTACGAAATTCTTGTGAAGCGTTTTAAAGATCCGTTAATGAACTTTGTTTACAGATTTCTTGGCGACAGAGATGTAACAACTGATATTGTTCAAGATACGATGATTAAGTTTTATTTAAAAAAAGACTCGTATCAGTCAATTGCAAAATTTTCAACTTGGATTTATACTATTGCTGGCAACTTAGCAAAAAATGAATTGAAGCGTAGAAACAGAAGACAAATACTTTCAATTTCTAATGATGACCCTGATGATTTTACTTTGCAAATTGAAGATAAAAAATTTGTTGCTCCCGATAGAGCTGCCGATAATAGTATAAAAGGTGAAATGGTTCAAAAAGCTTTGTTACGTGTAAAGCCAATATACAGAGAGTTGGTAATCTTAAGAGATATTGAAGGATTTACTTACGATGAAATTTCTGGAATGACAGATTTATCAATTGGAACGGTGAAGTCCCGAATTAACCGTGGAAGAGCACATTTGCAAAAATTATTAAAAAATATTTATTGAGTAAAAAAAGAAATGAATGAAGAAAAATTTACAGAAGATAATGAGTTTAGTGAACTCAAAAAATTATTAAAAGAAATTCCAAAGGTTAAAGCACCAGATAATTTTGAATTTAACTTAATGACAAAAATTCAAAATCAGAATTTTGAGGTTAAATCTGAAAAGAAAAAATCCATTTTTTCTTGGGCATTAACTCCTGCAATCGGATTTGCAGCAACTCTCTTTTTAGTAGTTTTTCTTTTTACTGGAAATGATGAAATAGGGGATAACCCTTGGAATACCACTCCACGACTAATTGAAAATAATGTTGCAGAAGTAAATTCAAGCAAAGTAAAGATTTCCACCTTTAGAAATCCCACAGAGCTAAAGAAAAGCGAACAAGCTAAAAGCATAAGTCAAAATAAAAATCTTGCAACAAACAATAAACCACAAAATTTCCCGTTTGACAAAAGAACATCAGTTAATTTGGATGAAGGTATGCAACCTAGTGTTAATAGTAATTCAAGTATTGGTACTGCACAATTAGCTGGGGCTTCTACAAATAACACCTCACCATTTGATGGGTTTTTTCTGCGTGAAGTTGAAAAATACCAACGGGAAGATAGTTTGGAAAACTTAAAGGATTCGTTAAGGCAGAATGAAATTCCAGAGTAGAAAATTGGAAAATGATTTTTATAGTAAATTCAGTTATGGCTTTTAAAAAATATTGGTAGCATTATTTATAAAAAGGCTTTTATCCATCTAAATTTCAAAATATTTTTTATATTGTTCTGAGTTTATTAGTAACTCAGAGTGAATTCCTGCAGAAACAATTTTTCCATTTTCAAGTAAATAGATAGAATCAAATTTATCCATATCAACAAGCCGATGCGTAATATAAACAAGCGATTTCTCTTTTGTAACCGAATGAATTGTGTTTAGAATATTCATTTCAGTTACTGAATCAAGGTCGGCTGTTATTTCGTCGCAAATAAATATGTTGGAGTCTTTAAGAATTGCCCTTGCAATTGCAATCCGTTTTTGCTCACCACCGCTTAATTGTTTGCCCTGATTACCAATCCAAGTATCTAATTTATTTGGCAATGCTTCAACAAATTTTTTCAATTCTGCTTTTTGCAGTACACTCCACAATTCAGAGTCAGTTGCATCGGGTTTTGCAATTAACAAATTGCCTTTAATTGTATCGCTAAAAAGAAATATTTTTTGTGGAATTGTTGAATATACACTTCTAATATCTTCTTCCGACATTTCATTATAGTCAATGTTATCAATGGAAATAGAGCCATTGTTGATTTTCCAAAAATTTAAGAGCAAATTAATAATGGATGATTTACCAGCACCACTTCCACCAATAATTGCAATTTTTTCTTTTGTATTAATTTTTATGGAAATTTCTTTTAGAACTTCTTCGTTTTTTCTGTATGAAAAATTTATGTTTTTTAGTTCAACATTTTCACCTTTTAACTTGAGATTCGATTTTTTTTTGTTTTTAAGATACCTTTGTTTAGTCAAGTTAGTGTCATTCCGTGATGCTTCTACACGGAATCTATCTTTTTTTGAGAGATTTCCAATAAGAACATTTGGGAATGACTCTGCATCAGAGGTTATCCAAAATCTTTTTTTATCTTCAATTGTTTGCTCAGTAATTTGAAAGAGTCTGTTGCCTGCTTTAATACTATTATTTAGATACTGAATTGCGAGAGGTATTGGTAATACAGCCTCAAATGCTGCCATTGTTCCAAGAGCAAGAACTGAAAGAGATATTCCACTAATTGCTCCACTTTTAACAAGTGGAACAGCGGTAATGAATATAGCAATTATTGCAATGTTCATCATCAAGCCAATAAGACTTTCGTTCATTCCGCTAATTAGGTTCATCCTGCGTTGAAGTTTTATAAGTTTATTGTTAGTGTCATTAAATTCTCTATTATGTGTTTCAAGTTTTCCAAAAGAGATTAATTCGTTTTTCCCTTCAATTCCATCTAGGGAAAGTTCTGTAAGGCGAGAGCGTAATGAAATTATATCTTCGCCAATTTTAGCACTTAATTTATAGGTAAGAAATGGGATAACGATACCAGCCAGTAAATATGGGATTAAAAATGCGATTGCAAACGAAATATCAAAAAATGCAAATATAACAGAGACTAAAATTCCAACCAATAAAGCAATAATGGGGGGGGACAAAACACGGATAAAAATATGTTCTAAACTTTCAACATCCGAAACAACTCGTGTAAGCAAATCTCCACTAGTAAATTTTCCAGTCTTTGAAGGGACAAGAGGTTCAATAGATTTAAAAAACCAGACTCTAAATTTTGCTAGCAAATTAAATGTAACATCGTGCGAAAAAAGTCTTTCGGCATAGCGGAGTAGCCCACGGGATATTCCGAAGAAACGAACACCAACAATTGCGATTGATAACTCTCCAATATGTGGATGGAGTGCAGCTTTGGCTATAACATATGCAGATGTCATTAACAGCCCAATACTACTGCCTATTGTGAGAAATCCCATGAGGGAGGCAAGGAGCATCCACCATTTATAAGGTGAAAGGAGTTTTAGTATTTTAATTAAAGTCTGTTTCACATTTCCCTCTTAAATGTGTTATACAAATTTTGGTATTTCTTGCTGGAAATTAATAACTCTGCGTGTGTTCCTTCTCCAATAATTTTGCCACTATCCATTACAATAATTTTATCGGCATTAGTAATTGTATTTAATCTGTGTGCAACAATTACAACAGTTTTATTTTTTGAAAGTCTTTTTATTGATGAAATTAATTCTTGCTCATAAATTGAATCAATACTTGATGTTGCTTCATCCATAAGCAGAATTGGAGAATCCTTAAGAAACGCACGGGCTAGAGCAATGCGTTGTATTTCTCCGCCACTTAATGTTGTGCCTCTTTCACCAACAATTGTTTTATAGCCATCTTTTAGTTTTATTATCCAATCGTGGATTAATGCATTTTGTGCTGCTTCAATAATCTCGTTTTCTGTTGCATCTTTTTTTGCAATAGAAATGTTCTCCAAAATTGTTTTATGAAAAATATGTGGCTTTTGTGAAATCCAACTAACTTGTTTGTGCCATTCGCTTTCAGAAATATCCAACAGCCTATTCTTACTAATTAGTATATCTCCATTCTCTAATTTTAAGAATTGCATTAATAGATTTATTATTGTTGACTTACCCGAACCCGATTCTCCAACAATAGCAACAGTTTTACCCATTTCTATTGTAAATGAAATATCATCCAATGCTTTTGTTTCTCTACTTGGAAATTTGAATGAAACATTTTTGAATTCAATGTCTCCATTTCTAAATTTAGATTGAGAAGAATTTATCTCGTTTTTATTGCTATTGCTGGTAAGTAATTTTTGAATTGACTTGAATGCCGCAATGCCTTCCAAACCAGCGTGGTATCTTGAACCCAGTTTGCGTAAGGGGAGATAAAATTCTGGGGCTAATATTAAAACAAACAATGCACTTTCAAAATCCATTTTGCCATACATTAAACGCAAGCCTATTTCAACTGCAATAATAGCAATGCTTATTGTTGAAAGTAGTTCGAGAACTAGAGCCGATAGAAAAGCAATTTTTAATACTTTCATAGTTGAAGTTTTAAATGCGTTACTTATCATTTCAATTTGTTTAATTTCTTCTTTAGCTCTATTAAATATTTTTAAAGTTGTAATTCCTTGAAGCACATCAAGAAAATGTCCGCTCATTCTATTTAATGATTTCCATTGCTTTCTATTTAATTCCTCGGCTGTTGAGCCAATTAAATACATAAGTAGTGGAATTATTGGTGCAGTAATTAAAAATACAACTCCAGATAAAATGTCGATAGGAGACACAAAAATTAAAATTAAAATTGGAGTTAAAGCCGAAAGGAAAAGTTGTGGTAAATACTCGCTAAAATATGTATCTAATGCTTCAACCCCTTTAACAACAGTGTTGGTAAGTCCTCCACTTTGTTTGTTTAAAAGTATATTCCCTTTATCTTCAAAGAGTTTTTTATTTATTGCCTCTCTTAAATTCTTCTTCACATCCCCCACAACTACATCAATTTTGTTCCTTTCAAACCAGATGAAAAATGCTTTTAGTATTGCAGCAATAATAAAAAGAAACAAATAATTTGAAACATCGGATAGTGTTTTGTTTTCTAAAAATATTTGGTTTATTGATTTTGCTAAAAAGTGTGCAAGTAGAATTGTAAAACCAGATGCAACAACTCCACTAATAATTGAAATAACAAATGATGATTTTGTTTTTGAGGTTAGCTTTAATAAGTTTTTATCGATATTCATTTATGAAAGATTTTTTCTTTGCTTTTGATGGGGTAAGATACAAAACAACAAGGCATTTTGTAAATGCCTTGTTGTTAAAGTTTGTTTGAAGACTTTGCACAATCTTAAAACTACTCTCATTCCGTGATGTTTCTACACGGAATCTATATTCTTTTGAAAGATTCCCAATAAAAGCATTTGGGAATGACATCAACTTATGCGTTGTGCAAAGCACTCTATTAATATTCCAATTCAGAATTTTTACTAATTCTTTTTTTGAATACCCAATATGACCATCCTTGATATAGGAGAACAAGCGGAACAAAGATAGCAGCTACAATACTCATAATACCGAGAGTGTATTGGGAAGATGAGGCATTATATATTGTTAAACTCCATTCTGGATTTGTAGTTGAAACCATAACTCTTGGGAACAAACCAGAAAAAACAATTATAGTTGAGAACGCAATTGTTATACCAGTCATTACAAAAGCCCAACCTTCTTTTTTAGCTTTCAGTAAAGTTCCAACAGAAAGTATTGCCAACATTGCAATTATTGGAATTGAGCCTGGGTTAATACCAAGTGCAACAAACATATCTGTTTCTACATAACTATAAGCTACAAAGAGTAACAGAATTATAGTTGTAGGCAACCATAATTTGCGTGCAGTTGCACGAGACGTTTCAAGTATATCGTCAGTAGTTTTTAATGTTAAGAAAATTGCACCGTGCAAAGTAAACATCGAAAGAGTTGCAAGACCACCAACTAACGCATAGGGATTAAGCAAAGTAAAGAATGTGCCAGTGTATGTCATAGTTCCATCTATTGGAACTCCTCTTATCAAGTTTGCAAGTGCAACGCCCCACAATAGTGCAGAAACGAAGCTACCAACAAAGATGCACCAATCCCAAAGGTTACGCCATCTTGGGTCTTCCGATTTGCTTCTGTATTCAAAGGCAACAGCTCTTACAACCAACGAGGCTACAAGAAGAAATAGTGCAATATAAAAGCCACTAAACATTGTTGCATACCAATGAGGAAATGCTGCAAAGATAGCTCCACCAGCTGTTAGCAACCAAACTTCGTTACCATCCCAGTGTGGACCAATTGTATTAATAATTACTCTACGTGATTTATCATCCTTTCCGAGGAAGGGAAGTAAAATTCCAACTCCAAAATCGAATCCTTCAAAAAAGAAAAATCCAACAAAGAGGACTGTGATTAAAACAAACCAAAGTGTATTTAAATCCATTGTAATCTCCTTTTAATTTTCTGATTTAATTGATTCGTGAATTTCCAATCCGTCAGTGCCTGCGTTCGCAAACTTTTTCCACAAATAAACTGTTGGAAATACGAGTGCAGCATAGATTAGTGTAAAGCCTATCATTGAAAACCATACTTCTCCGGCAGTAGTAGCAATAGAGACAGAATTTTCAATTCTATAAACGCCAAATACAGTCCACGGTTGTCTTCCAACTTCTGTAAAAATCCAGCCAGCAGAATTAGCAAGATAAGGCATACCTATACTGAAGAATAAAATTTTATAGACCAATGGAGGAATTTCAAAATTGTTTTTGAATGCAACCCACCAAGCTAATAGTAAAATTCCTAGCATTGCGGTTCCAATACCAGCCATTATTCTAAAACTCCAATAAGAAACTGCAACAGGGGGAACATAGTTACCAGGTCCATAGGTTTTTTCATACTCTTTTTGTATATCTTTAATTCCTTTTATTTCTCCCTCAAACTTATTGTAAGCCAAAAAGCTTAATGCCGCAGGAATTTTAATTGCAAAAACGTCTTCCATTTTTTCTTCATCACCAATGGTAAACAACGACATTGATGCAGGGTTTTCAGTTTCCCAAAGTGCTTCTGCGGCAGCCATTTTCATTGGTTGTTGTTCAATAATCATTTGTGCTTGGCTATGACCAACAAGCCCAACAAATAGAGTTCCAACAAGTCCAAAAGCAACACCAAATTTCAATGATGTTTTAAATACTTCTTGATTCTTGTTTTTCTTTAACTGATAAATACTAATTGCAATAATAAAGAAGGCAGCAGTAGCAACTCCATCAAAAAATACGTGTGGATATTGATTCCAAAGATAGCTGTTAGTTGGAAGTGCTAAGAAGTCAACCATTTCCGCTCTACCATTGGCTAATTCGTATCCAACTGGATGTTGCATAAATGAGTTTGCAACAAGTATCCAGAATGCCGAAAGATTAGAACCAATTACAACCATCCAAATTGAAAGTAAGTGGACTTTTTTTGAGACTTTATCCCATCCAAAAATCCAAATACCAAGGAATGTAGATTCCATAAAAAAGGCAAGAAGTGCTTCGATTGCAAGTGGGGCACCAAAAATATCACCTACAAATCGTGAATACTCAGACCAGTTCATTCCAAATTGGAATTCTTGGAAAAGTCCAGTGGCAACACCAATGGCAAAGTTGACAAGAAAAAGTTTACCCCAAAATTTTACCATTGTCTTATACTTTACGTCTCCACTTCTAACATATTGTGTTTCCATTAGAGCTATTGCTAACCCAAGACCCAATGTTAGTGGCACGAAAAGCCAATGATAAACAGTTACAATGGCAAATTGCCATCTTGCGAGGGCGAGAACATCCATACTACCTCCTAATAATTAATTAAAGTTACTCTATACTATCGTTTGAAAATGCAAAATTGTTTATAGTAGTTTTCTTTAAATCTTTAATAATTCTACTTTCTTGGTCAATAAAAAATTGATGAATATTACATGGTGCAGGTAACGGACAAAAATTTTCATCGTTAATACACGCACTAATCCCATTGCTTCAAATATTTGATAAAAAGACAGTTTGCTTGGATTTACAGCAAGGAAAACGCCACCCTTTTTGCCACGTATTGTATTTACAATTTTATTTTGCTTTAATTGGTAAATAATTTTTGTGGCAAATGGTTTTGAAATTAGTAGTGTTGAAGCGAGTTGAGTGATTGTGTAATGTGCTTCTGGCACAGCACCAGCAAGGTATGCACAGATTCTTATTGCGTAATCATATTCTTTTTTAGCTAAATAATACATCTTGTTCTTATCTATACTGTTTTAGTATGGTTAAGCTACAAAACATTTTTGATGGATGCAAAGTCTTTTTTAATATGAAATAATTATCGTTTTTTGCGAAACTGCGTAAGCACTAAAATAACCAAGAGCCTTGTTGCTCCAGTTTGTTACAGGGTTTGCTGGTGCGGCAGATGTTGAACTTGGACCTCTTCCACTTCCACCACTTGCATTAACACTATTTGCTGTTTTGTAAAATTCAAATGCGGCTTTATCTATTGACATTAACTCTACAGTAAGTGTATCACCTATATTTATAAATCCGTTATTAGCATTGATAATTAATCTGTAGTTAACATAATTACCATCTGTAACTTTATCTTCATAAATATTAAAACCACTAAGCAAAAATCCTTTATTATACATTCTTATTCTGGCATAATTATCAATACCTTTTTGATCTTGAAAAAACAGCCGTAGAAAAAATTGGTATGAATTATCATCTCTGTTGGGGCGTTTGGGAGCTTCTTCTAGTGTTAGAGTATCAAGCACCATTTTGCTTGGCATAGTTGAAACGGCATTATAAATCTTTTCTTCAGTTAAAACTTCAATTGAATATTCTACACCTGGCTTACCCTTTATAATTGTGTTTTCATAAATGCCTTCTGTAAATTCGGTAAATAGGAAACTGTTTCCCTCGCTATCATCAACTATTACTTTAGCACCTGATACTGCAGGATAGAGGCTTGGCTTATAAAAATCCGTTGATTTTGTTATTGCAACTCTGCTTGGTAAACCGTTGTCAGAAATTGTTGCTTCAATAACAATGGCAGGGTTGGCAGAATTTAGCTCAACTATTATTACGTCTTTGCAACCAAATGTAAAAAATTGAAAAACAATTACTGTTATAGCAAGGTTATTGTAAGCCATCTTTTTATACTTATTCATATTACCCTATCCTTTAAAAACTAAAATTAAATGTTATTGATGGAACAATTCCAAAGAGTGCAAGCCTTACCGCATCGGTGTTTAACGAATTTGTTTTACTCTTTTCAAAAGAAATTGTGTAAGCATTTTTTCTGTTGTATGCATTATATAAAGAAAAAGTTAAACTCATTTCAGATGATTCTGTTTTTTTTAGAATCATTGTTGCACCAACGTCTAAGCGGTGATAGTTGGGCATTCTGTAACCATTACGCTCAGTATATAGACTTAAAGTATTTCCATCAACAATATATTTTCCGCTAGGGAATGTTACAGCATCACCAGTATAATAAATCCAGTTAGCAGAGAAAGTCCACCATTTATTAAATCTGTAAATACCTGTAATTGAAAAATCGTGATTCCTATCTTGCCTTGCAGAGTAAGGATTTCCATCGTTTATATCTGGGAATTCTCTTTCTGATTTTGAAAGAGTATAGCTCAACCATCCAGTAAAATTTCCAAAATTTTTCTTCAAATAAAATTCAATTCCATAAGCGTATCCAGTTCCAAAAACTAATTGCGATTCTATCTGCTCATTAAAATATAAATCAGCTCCGTTCTCATAATCAATTTGATTTTCCATATCCTTGTAATAAATTTCTATGGATGACTCATACTCATTGTTTGCAAAGTTTTTGAAATACCCTAAACTAACTTGGTTTGCTATTTCTGGTTTAACTATATCTGTTGTTGGTAACCAAACATCAATTGGCGTTGATGTAGTTGAGGTTGAGAGAAGATGAATATATTGATAGTTACGTGCAAAAGAACCTTTAAGCGAACTAGTTTCATTAAGCAAAAAAGTTGCAGAAAAGCGAGGTTCAAAGCCACCGTAGTTAGTTATTACGTCCCAACTTTCATATTCAGAATTGCTAGTTACAAAATTATCTTTATCATAAGTTTTAGCAGAACCAGGTCCCATATTTAAATAAGTAGAATATCTTAGTCCATAATTTAGTTTTAATCTGTTTGTTAAATCCGTTTCGTGTGAAAAATAGGCTGCTAATTCAACTCCATATTTGTTTGGAACTGTATAAGAATTTATAGTTCCACCATTGCTTTCAATATCACCAGGAAGAAATGTGTGATAGAACCCAATAAAACCAAAACGAAAACGATTTTCGGAATTGTAAAAATATTGAAAATCAGTTTTAAAATTTACGTCCCTTATTCCAGAAGTAACTTTAAATTCAATATCGTCATCCACAATGCTAACGGCATAATTGTAATCACTAAAAATTAAAGATGTATTAGAAAATAATTTTTCGCTAAAAAGATGATTCCATCTGAGGGTTCCTGTTATGTTTCCCCAATCGAAACCAAATTGGTCTTCGTAACCAAGAACATCACGTCCAAAATATCCAGAGAGAAAAAGCCTATCGGAGTTACTTATTTTATAATTTGCTTTAAGATTTAAATCGTAAAAATATAATTTTGAATTGCTAAGCGTTTCATCACCAGCAAGTGGAATAAATATATCGGCATAAGTTCTGCGTCCAGAAATTAAGAAGGAACCTTTATCTTTTACTATAGGACCTTCAACAGAAAGCCGAGATGAAATTAATCCTATGCCACCATTGAATCTAAAGTCTTTGTTGCTTCCTTCTTTCATTTTAATATCAAGCACAGATGAAATTCTGCCTCCGTATTCCGCAGGCATACTACCTTTAATCATCTTCGCATTTTTTATTGCATCGGAATTGAAGACGGAGAAAAATCCAAAAAGATGAGATGGATTATAAACTGTTGCTTCATCAAGCAGAATTAAATTTTGGTCAACATTTCCACCACGGACAAAAAATCCACTGTTGCCATCGCCCGCTTGACTAACGCCTGGTAGCAATTGCATTGTTTTTAATATATCAGCTTCGCCCAATATTACTGGAACAGCTTGTAATTCTTTTGGAACAATTTTGGTAGTTCCCATCTCTGTTGACTTAATATTGTGGTCGCTCTTTTTCCCCTTTACAACAACTTCACTCATTTCGTATGAGTTAGGAGTTAGCTCAACATTGGAGTTAACAGAATATTCTAAATCAATTTCTAAAGTTTCTTTCTTAAACCCAATGTAGCTGTAGCTAATTGTATATTTTCCTTTAGGAATTGTAATGGAGTAGAATCCATACTCATTGCTTGTTGTTCCAGAACCTAATTTGGCTACAAAAATATTAGCACTAATTAATTCCTCACCAGTTTCGGCATCAGTAACAAATCCGCTAAGTGTAGAGTTTTGTGCAGTTATAATTGTGGTTGCAAAAATAATTGGAAGTAAAAATAATTTTATTTTGTTTTTCATAAAACCCATTAGTCGTTGTAATGTAAATAGACAAGTATATGTAATAATAGTTTCAAAAATGTTGTAAATAAGCACCAAATTTTACTTTGCCAATATTACATCAACCTCAAGTTTAAATCTTTCCATACCCATTCGGCTATTGCCACGTCCGCCACCTCTTTGCATATTTCCCCGCATTCCTTCTCCATCACCATATTCATTATTTCGCATTTTACCATTATTTCTTAACTCATCCATATCAACTTCTCCAGATTCAAATTCAATTCTGAATTTTTCATTTGGAAAAATATTGATAGGTATTTGTGCTTGTGTATTATTTCCGATAGGAATTTTTGCTTCATAGACAAATTGCCTATTAACAGCATTAGCTTTTATTTTGTAACCGTTATTACTTCCAACTGGTGATGCGTAAATAATTTCATTATCATCATCAACAAGTGCAAACTCGCCCTGGTTCTGTAGCATAGCTTTTATAGTCATTTCTAAATCGGAGATATCATTTTGGTTACGATTTTTGCCCATTAAATTTTGAGGTGGTACTCTATCCATTCTTTTAGGGTATTGTAAACCTAGAACTTGCTCGTTGCCTTGTGGATAAAACCACGTGGTTAATCCGAGAGATAATATTTTTATTACATTCGATTTATCGGAAGAGACTATGCAGAAGTAAAGATTATCTTCGTCATTTTGAAAACCAACAGCAACTTTTTCATCTTCAAAATATTTTAGTTTACCATCCCAATCTTTATGGTTTCCGTCAATTACAATTTGGCTTGTAGTTGCACTACTAAGCATAAGTTCGGAAGGGCTACAGCCTATTACAGAAATTATAATTATTAGTGTAGAAAATAGTTTTACTTTGTTCATTACCTTAACTCTTTTTTTTTGAATATAATTGATAGACAAATTTAGTTAGAAATTGGTTTAAATTTTATTGAAAGTTGGATTGTTGTTACATGGGCTGTTTGTGAATTGCTAGATATAAAAAAACCTCCAAAATTATGGAGGTTTTTTATCTAAAGGTTTTTAAATAATTTAATATTACTTAAATCTTACTGCAATGCCAACATTAAATGTTCTTTGCAATCCGAAAAACACATCTGCTCTTTGTGCAGAGTGTAAAGGAGTTGCAACACCATTTATATCTTTTTTAATACCATTATACCGACTATGGTCAGTTGCATCTTGAATAAAAGTAGCATCAAGTACATTAAATACATGAGCAAAAAGATCGAATGTAACACCTGACAAATTAATTGGAAGACCATAGCTAAAATGCAAGTCCATAACATTGTAGTTAGGTGTTTTCCAACTTTGGGCAGTGTCATCTTTGTTAGTTCGTGAAGTTGGATCCCAATCAGCATACATATCCATATACATCTTGTAGAGAACTTGTACTGACATTCCTTTGGTTGGGTTTAATGTTAAGCCAAAAACAGCAGATGTTTGAGGCTGATTACCAACTTTAAGGTCCTTAATGTAGTAATTATATTCTTTTGTTACAGCACTACCTGAAGAATAATCAATATAAGTTCCTGAAACATTGTCAAGATATTTCCAATTACCTATAGAGAATATACCATCTAACTGAACTAAAGATACAGGCATATAGCTAAGTTCTAACTCAAATCCCATGTGGTTAGCATCGATACCATCAAGGTTAATTATATCATCACTACCATCTTGATTTTGAATGCCTATTCTTTTTGCTCGGTTTAACCAATTAGTGTAATACAAGTTGGCATTTACTCTAAGTTTATTATTAAAAAATCTGTTATTAGTACCAATTTCAAAAGCAGAGAATGTTTCGTTAGTTGGGTTTGAAGCTACAGTTCCATCATAATCGTTAATCACTTGGTCAAAAATAGGCACCTTACTTACATAACCAACATTAGCATAAATACTGCTTTGAGTAGTTAAACGATAACTGGCACCACCTTTAAGTTGATATCCGTTTATCCAACCTGTTTCTGAATTAAGCTCACCGCCTGTTTCTGCATCTTTTGAAAAGTGATCGGTAAATGTATAAGAAATCATAGACCAACCTAAAGTACCATACATGGATAATAAGTTTTTAGTATATTCTGCTTGAGCATATCCACCAAGCCAATCAACAGTATTGGTGTTATAATAAACAATTTTATCGCCAAGAACTTTTTTCTGTGAATGCGGAGTTGTATCAAAATCATTACCTGTAAATATGTAATAATCTCCTCCAAGTAAATCTCTAACTTCTCTAAAGTGATCTATTGAAGCAGTTCTCCAATCAATGCCTACGGAAGTTTTTAAGTTATCATTTATTTTGTAATAAGCTTTAGAAATAACACCAATTGTCCATTGTTCGTTAACACTATTTCTTAAAATACCTTTAGAACCTGTTGAAGAAGTATCATTTATAGAAATAGTTTTATCCCAATCCCATGCCCAAGGAGAACTTTTGTACCATGCGTTACCTGGAACAGCAGGTTTTCTTTGAACACTTCCATAAGTACCGGAACCACCGCCAACACCACCTGAGTAGTATGCAGTAGTATATAAGCTAAGTTTTTTAGATAGTTGTGAATACCAGTTTAAATTTACAATTGGTTTATGATAATAATTTTCTCTTTCGCTGATAAAGTTAGGATCATATCTATCACTTACGGAACCATTCCAATATTGTTGTCCTGTATAAGAAGAATTAACATTTGCCCAGTTTTGATTAAATAATCTACCATTTTCGGTAACAACTGCAAGTTCATCAGCTGTATAACCTAAAGTGTTTTCTGCATAATCTTTATCATATACAGCAGCATTTTGTTTGTAGTAGTTGTTTCCGTGTCTTTGAGGAGCACCAAGAGCATAAAGTTCTAATCTGTTGTTTTTATTAACTTCATAAGCTAAGCCAACATAATAAGACCATGCATCTGTCCATGTATTATCAATTGTTCCGTTTCCTGTTTTTTTAACAATATTTGCATTAACGGCAAACTTACCCATCTTACCTGAGCTTGCTCCTAATGTGGTTTTTAGGAATCCATCACTTCCAAGCACTTGTTTCAATGAAACACCAAATTTCTGTGAAGTTGGGTCAGAAATGATGTTCATAGTTCCACCAATTGAAGGTGTTGCTAAGTTAACAGCAGAAAGACCGCGTTGTAGCTGGATAGAAGAAGTTGCGTCGCCAAGTCCATCCCAGTTAGACCAATAGACCCAACCGTTTTCCATATCGTTTACAGGAACACCATTAATCATAACAGCAACGTTACGTTGGTCAAAACCACGAATATTAATGCGTGCATCACCTGAACCACCACCTTGTGAAGTTGCATAAACCGATGGAGTAGTGTTCAGAACTAATGGAATATCTCTAGAACCTAATTGTTTTTCCATTTGTTTTTTGTCAATATTTGTAAAAGCAACTGGAGTTTCGCGTTCTGTAGCTCTATCGGCAAGCACAGTAACATTAAGTGAAAATTGGTGGTCATTCAAAGAAAAATTTAATTCCATATTGTTAGTAAGGTTAATGTTTTCTTCAATTGTTTCAAAACCGATGTAGCTACATACAACTGTGTATTCACCAGCTTGTATTGATGGAATTGAGAATTTACCATCAACATCAGTTGCAGCACCCATTGTAGTGCCTTTTACATACACATTAGCCCCAACTAGTTTTTCACCAGATTCTTTGCTGGTTACTACACCAGATAGTGTATAAGATTGTGCAAATAGTGCCGATGTTAAAAGCATCATCAGTACTAAGGTTTTGTAGATTTTCATCATTAAGTTTCCTTATGATTAGTTAGTTAAATAAGTTAATTAGGTAATAAAATTTAGGGAGTAATAATAAATATAAAGTAGGATTAAGGGCAAATATTTTTGCTTATTTAACAATAAATTAACACTCAATACGTTCTTTAAGTTCATTATTTTTTTACTTGTGATAAATTGATTGTATCCAAAAAATAACTACTTTATAAGTTAAATGCTATAACGAAAATGATAATATATTTAGCATTGTAAACTGTTTTTTTGAACAAAAAATAGTTAGAAAGTGTATTTTAAAGTTTAATTATTAATAATAGTTGAACTAAAAAAATGAAAAATAAATTAGAAAAAATAAAACTGGTTATTACTGATGTTGATGGCGTGCTTACTGATGGCGGACTTTACTACACCAATGAGGGATTAGTAATGAAAAAATTTAATGTAAAAGATGGTATGGCAACAAGACGCTTACGCGAATATGGTTTTAAATGTGGAATAATAACAACGGATGTTGCTGAACTAATTAAAGTAAGAAACAAAAGATTAAAAATGGATTTTCTTGTTACCGACACTTGGGATAAATTAGGCAAGTTAAAAGAAATTTGTGCAACAGAAAAAATTGAATTGGAAAATGTAGCGTATCTTGGGGATGATGTAAACGATTTAGAAGTTATTGCTGGTGTTGGTTTTTCTGCGTCTCCAAGGGATGCAGTTGACTCGGTTCTTAATTCAGTAGATTATATTTGCAAACGCAAAGGCGGTGATGCAGTTTTTAGAGAATTTGCCGAGTTGATAATATCTGCTAGGAAGGGAATGTAGAATAACGAACAAGGAATATAGAATGATGAATTAGTCTTCACTCAATATTCCTTTACCGTAGGTGTTTTAACAGAAGTTCAAAATTTATTATTCGGCACTCGCTTCTTTTTTCATCCCAAAGGTTGCATCTAATGGAACAAATTTTGTAATAATAAATGCTGGAATTGTTGCAAGTATTACCCAAATAAAAAAGTGTTGATAACCAATTAGCTCTTGTAACCAACCACTTAGCATTCCAGGTATCATCATGCCTAAAGCCATAAAGCCAGTTGTAATTGCAAAGTGAGCAGTTTTGTGTTCGCCATCCGATACGTATATCATGTAGAGCATATAGGCAGTAAATCCAAATCCGTAACCAAATTGCTCAACTGCAACTGCAAGGTTCACTAATAAAAACGATTCGGGCATTGCATACGATAAATAGATATAAACAGTATTTGGTAAGTTAATTGCAATCAACATCCACCAAAGCCATTTTTTTAATCCATGTTTTGAAGCAAGATAGCCACCAAGAATTCCACCAAGAGTTAGAGAAATAATACCTACAGTTCCGTAAACTAACCCAACTTCGCCAGTTGTAAGTCCTAAACCACCAACTTCTCTTGCATCCAGTAAAAATGGGGATGCTAACTTAACTAACTGAGATTCTCCAAGCCTGTAAAGGAGGAGGAAGGCTATAATAATTCCAATATTTTTGCGTTTAAAAAAGATGATAAATGTATCAATAAATTCTTTGAATACAGATTTTTCTCCACTTGCAATTGATGGCTTATCGTTAGGGGAGTGGGGAAGTATGAATTTATGATAGATGAAGAATACAAAAAACAGACCAGTTAAGATAGAAAATGTAATTATCCACGAAAGTTTTATGTTTCCTGAACGAGCTTCAAAAGTTGCTGTGGATAGTGCGTTTAGTTTTGGGTCAAGCTGAATAACAGCAAATGCTGGCTTATTCCAATTTGATTTGTTGAACGTAAAGCGAGTTCCTTCAACAAGCGATATGCTTTTATCTCCTCCGCTTGCACCAAAGTTTACAACTATTTCGTCATCCTCTGGTTTATTTGAAAGATGAAAGTAGATTAGCCCAACATTACCAATGCCTAGAGATTTATTTACTACTGGTTTTTCAATTCCGAAAGTATTTTTAATAAATTTTTCAAAGGAGGATAATTCAACTGGTGCTACTACTGAAGTAGAAGATTTTGCTCCTTCAACTTTATAAAACCCATTTCTTGTATTCCATGTTTTTGCAAGAGCTATAACTGAATCAACTTTTGCTTGTGTTGTTTTGCTAGTGCTGATATCTAAGTTGGATGAACTTACAATTATTTTTAACTCGCCATCTATTGCATCAAGTTTAAGTGAACCTGGGTTGAGGGTTTGCACTACCGCAGTTGGGTTTGCATTTATATTTATGTCGAGTGCAGGAAGTCCAGTAGTAGTCTCAAAATATCCAGCA
The DNA here is from genome assembly GCA_947311785.1 of uncultured Ignavibacteriales bacterium. Classification (GTDB taxonomy): domain Bacteria; phylum Bacteroidota; class Ignavibacteria; order Ignavibacteriales; family Melioribacteraceae; genus 1-14-2-50-31-20. The sequence goes on from CAMZLW010000089.1 coordinate 42,392, forward strand.
AGAATAATCAATAGCCCCTGACCAGTAATCATTGCAAGGCGATAGAATGTTGATCTTATTCCAACAAAGTATGCTTGCTTATGCTCCGAAAGACCAAGCATGTAAAAGCCATCAGCGGCAATATCGTGTGTAGCAGAACTGAAAGCGAGAAGCCAGAAAAACAAAAGTGTGTATTGGAAAAAATCTGGGACTGGAATGGTTAGTGCAACGCCCGCCAAACCCGCACCAATAAAGAGCTGCATGGTTATAATCCAAAAACGTTTGGTCTTAAAGATATCAACAATAGGCGACCAAAGTGGTTTTATAACCCACGGAAGGTAGAGCCAGCTTGTGTAAAGTGCAATATCGCCATTTGAAATACCAAGACGTTTATACATTATTACCGAAACTGTCATCACAATTATGTAAGGAATTCCTTCGGCATAATAAAGTGTTGGAACCCATGACCACGGGTTTACTTTGCTTTTCTTTTTGTTAGTCATAAACATTGCCTTTTTAAATTAAATACCTAAAATCTGAACTGTCATTACGGGGAGTGTTTTTTTTTACGACTATATAATCGATAAAAATGTGCAGCAACTTAAACAGATTGCTTCGCAAAAATATTTTTTGCCATAAGTGCAGCACCAATTTCTGGTGGTAACTCGGCATCAACTATTTTTACATCCGTAATCTCTTTTACTTTTGCTCGGAACAAATTTGCATAATAATTATCTGTTGTAATTGTTCCACCAATTAAACTAATTGATAATACATCCTCGTTTATTTTTTCTTTCATCGCATTTATGTGCTGAACAAGTTCCCCAACTTCAGTGTTCAATATTTTTTTACAAATCTCATCATCCTTTGTTGCTGCTTCAATAACCAATGGAGCTACTTGTGGAATGTCGAAACTGTTTTTATAAATTTCATTTATTAATTGAGTAGAATCTGAAATGTTAAATTTTTCTTTTACTAATTCTGTAAGCAATGTTGTAGCGTTTCTGCCATCAAAAGATTTTGCAATTGCACTTAAGCCTGCACGCCCAATGTGGAATCCGCTTCCCTCATCGCCAAGTATTCTGCCAAAGCCACCAACTCGGTGAATATTTTTATCCGCATCTTTACCAAACATAATGGAGCCAGTTCCAGCAATTAATATACTTCCAGGTTTACCAGCAAATGCACCTTCAAGAGCAATACGTGCATCACTTTCCACATGAAAATTGGTTATTGCAATATTTTTCTTTTTGGCACTACTTATAACTGCACTTCTTAGCCGTTCAGCATCCTCTTCCCTTCCAGCACCAGCAGTTCCAATAAGGATGGAATTTACCTTGCTAAGCTCAACATTCCCACTTGTACAAATATTTGAAGCTAATTCTAATATTGAATTTGCAATTTCATTAATATCAAAAACTAAAAAGTTGGAAGGAGAACCAACACCCTCAGCAATAATATTTAAGTTTTCATTCACCAACGAGGCTTTAGTTTTAGTTCCGCCACCATCAATGCCAATAAAGTAGTTCATTTAGTTCTCGTGTAATTTGTGATACACAATTTATAAAAAAGATAGGTAATTAGAAATAAACTAATTACTAAAAGTAAAATATTAGCAACAACATAGAAATATTGATGAAGCTCCAATAGATAGCAAATTAAGTATTATTCTGCAAAATCTTTCGGATGTTTTTCCCTTGCGTAACATTTTATAATTATTAAATCTAAACCCAAATAAAAATAGATGGTAAAGTTGCAAAGGTATTTTTGAAATGATTAGCAAAGCGGTCAATCTGCATAATCACTATAATTTAATGGGTTTAATTAGCGTGGCTATCTAAGCAAAGCCATTTTTTTAGTGATTTTAACATTCTCTCCACTCAAAGAGTAAAAATATAGGTTCTACCCTTATTGTTGTGGGTAAAGGTCTAAGTTCCCATGGAAAAATAGTATGGCACTTCTAAAATTCTTAAAAGTTCTATAACCTCTACCAACAGATTTCACTTCTTGAATTTTTCCATTTAA
>CAMZLW010000090.1 GCA_947311785.1 uncultured Ignavibacteriales bacterium
AAAATTCAAGAAGTGAAATCTGTTGGTAGAGGTTATAGAACTTTTAAGAATTTTAGAAGTGCCATACTATTTTTCCATGGGAACTTAGACCTTTACCCACAACAATAAGGGTAGAACCAGTTTTTTAAGTTATAGATATTTATTTTTCATGGTTTTGTTCTTTATAGTTTTTGCTTTAGGATTTCTATTAAATTTTCTTTTGATAAAAGTATTTGTGTTTATAAATTTATTAGAAAACTCAACTAATAAATCTACTCTTGGAATTATTATTGCTAATCCAAAAGGAAAGTATTTATTTATAAATAAAAGTGCTAAAACTATTTTGAATATTGAAGAACAAGAGATGGTATCTAATCTTGATTTTTCAAAAATTATAAAAAAACAAAAATCACTAAATATTTTTTTGAATAAAACATTTTTATCAGAGGAAAAAAGCACATCTGAAATATATTTATCCAATGGAAATATAATCAGAGTAAACGTACAAACAATAAAATCTCCGCTTAATCTATTGCTTGCTTTCTACATTCAAATTACTGATTTAACACAAGTATTAATAAGCGATAGAGCTAAAACCCTTGCACACTCAATTCAAAAAGTAGCACACGAAATTAAGACTCCCCTCTCATCAGTTTTGTTAAGTTTAGATTCTTTGGAACAGAGTTTGACAGAGGAAAGTAAAAATGAGTTGGTAAAAGATGATTTTAACATTGCCCGTGAAGAGATTGACCGCATTAAAAAGTTTATAAATGGTTTCTTGAAATTTGCAAATATGTCAGGTACTCAGTTAAACAGTTGTAATTTAAAAGAGCTAATTGAAAATTCGTTGTTAAGGTTCTCTACTTATTTATCCAACGGAATTGAAGTTAAGATAGATATAAATGACGATATAAATGTAATGGTAGATTCGTACCAAATGGAGGAAGTTTTTCAAGTTCTTACTGAAAACAGCATTGATGCAATGCAAGGAAAAGGAAAAATTATTATTTCTGCATCTAAAGAATCTAATGGCAAAGTTCCAATATCAATAAGAGATAATGGCATAGGAATAAATGAAGAACAACTTCCTTCAATTTTTCAGCCTTATATGACAACAAAAAAGGATGGCACAGGAATGGGATTAGCTATTGCAAAGAAAATTTTGGAAGACCACGGTAGTGAAATAATAGTCAATTCTAGATTAGGAAAAGGAACAGAGTTTAGTTTTGGGTTGAGAATTAGTAAAAACGAAAAATAAACTCACCCTAAAACAGATAAATTAAAGCGAAAGAAAAAACCATGAAACAAAAAAAAGTACTGACAGTTGATGACGACATAACATTTCTTAATTCACTTGAAAAAGTTTTGTTAAGTCTTGGCTTTACTGTTGAAAAAGAAAATGTATCTACAAATGTTGTTGATAGGGTTGAAGGAAATGGCTTTGATGTTATTTTGCTCGATATAAAAATGCCAGGATTAAATGGAATTGAATTATTGGAAAAAATTCTTTCACACGATCCAACACTACCTATAATTATTATTTCGGGACAAAGCACCATAAACATTGCAGTTGAAGCAATGAAACTTGGTGCTTTCGATTTTGTTGAAAAACCTATTGATAAAAAACGGATTGAGACAGTTTTAAAAAATGCAGTAAAATATAGAAATCTTTCAAAAGAGAATTTATTTCTTTCAAAAGAGATTGCCAAAAACTTTGAAATGATTGGTGAATCGGATGCAATGTTACAAATTTACGACAGAATAAATATAACAGCAAAAACAGATGCAAAAGTTCTTATCACTGGCGAAACAGGTACAGGCAAAGAGTTGGTTGCACGTGCAATTCATATGCACAGTAACCGTGCAAAAGAACCATATATAAAAGTAAATTGTGCCGCAATTCCCTCCGAATTATTAGAGAGCGAACTATTTGGACATAAAAGAGGCTCGTTTACCGGAGCAACTAATAATAAAATAGGCAAATTTAAAGCAGCAAACAGAGGTACACTTTTTCTTGATGAAATTGGTGATTTAAATTATAATCTTCAAGCAAAAATATTGCGAGTTTTAGAGGAAGGGGAAATAGAAGTTATTGGTGAAACCAAAGCACAAAAAGTAGATGTTAGAGTAATTGCAGCAACAAATAAAATACTTTCCAAAGAGATAGAGGCAGGAAATTTTAGAGCCGATTTGTTTCACCGATTAAATATTGTTGAAATTCATATTCCTCCACTTAGAGAACGAAAAAATGATATTAAGCCATTAGTTTACAATTTTCTAACACAATTTAATTCCGTTTACAACAAAAGTATTATTGGAATTAGCGATAATGCTGTTGCTGTTTTGCAAAGATCTAATTGGGAAGGAAATATTCGGCAACTAAAAAATTTCGTGCAAAAACTTGTTATTTATTCAAAAAACAATACCATAGAGACTAAAGATGTGTTAAGCCTTTTTGATAACTCTGCAGATACAACAAACGGTAAAATATTGGAGTTAAAAGAGGCAAAACATAATTTTGAACGAAATTTTATCAAGAATGCTTTACTTGTTAATGACGGCAAAATTATTGAAACTGCAAAGGCTTTAGGAATGGATAGGTCGCACCTATTTAAAAAAATGAAACAGTTGGAAATTGAAAAACATGGGTTGTAAAAATACATTTATTTAGAACTCAACCCCAACAACTTTATCGCCCATTTTTATTTGCTTAGAAATTGAAGGTTGTAATGTTATAAAATCATCGGCATTGATAATAAATATTTTCCCCTCTTTCCCTTTTAAACTTGTTGTGTAAAAGTGGAAAAGTGATGTTAACTGTTCAGTAGAACTTCCTCTTATAAATGGAAATTTTTGGAGAGAATGTAGTTTTATTCCCCTACTATTAAACTCATCCCGTATTAAGCTATATATTTTGGAATTAAATAATGCCGAGTGTTCATCTATTAAATATGCCTTCTCTTTTCCGAAGCTTATAATAATTGAACGAATATTATTTATAAGCTTTTGTTTACTAAAATTTTCTTTTAATGCAAATTCTGTTTGGTTTATAGCATCATTTAGTAGAATAGCATAATTACTATTTAACCCACCTAAAACTTCTGCAGTTTTTTTTGACGGAAGTAACAAGTATGTATAATCCAAAAAAATGTTTTTTAAAACATTGTTTTTAGATTCTTCTTCGGAAAACATTTTGATAACCCAAAAAGAATATTGTGCATATTTTCTTGCCACTTTTTTAGAATGATTTAAATTTGCCTGTAATTTTAATACTCCGTTAGAAATAATTTTTAACACCGAAGAACTATTGTTCTTTCGTTCTTTTGTTTCAACTTCCACAAGTGGTAAAACAAACTCACTATTAATATCCTTAATTAAGGAGGCAATTGTAACATCGATAGGAATTGATATATTAAATAAGTAGTTCAAGGAGTCAGATAGTTTGTGTCTCACAAAAGTTTTTTTTATCCAACTATTTGCGATACCATAATTATCTAAAGCTACAGCAAATTTATTTTCAATCTCCTTTTTTGATAGTACATGTATAGGTATCTCTTCTTCTTGGTGAGAAACTTCAACTGAGATATTAAGAATAATTAAAACCAGTGAAAGAACAATTAGTGCGTATATAATATTTTTTCTTGTTGGCATTATTATCTATCAAAATTAGGTTTTCGTTTTTCTAAAAAAGCCGTAGTTCCTTCTTTGAATTCAGTTGAACCACAACACTTTCCAAACTCATTTGCCTCTTGTTTAAGCCCCTCTTCAAGCGATAAATTATTAACACTATTAATAGATTTAAGTGAGGCTGCTATTGCTTTTTTCCCTTTAGATATAATTTTTTCGGCAAGTTTTTCTGTTTCGCTAATTAGTTTTTCTGGAGCAAAAACTTTATTTACTAATCCAATTTGTAATGCATTATTAGCAGAAATCATATCTCCAGTAAGTATATACTCCGTAGCAAGTCCTTTGCCTATAAGACGTGTAAGTCTTTGAGTTCCGCCATAGCCTGGAATAATTCCGAGATTAACTTCTGGTTGACCAAACTTTGCATTCTCCGAAGCAAGACGAATATGACAAGCAAGAGCAAGCTCGCAGCCACCACCAAGTGCAAATCCGTTTACCGCAGCAATAACAGGCTTATTACAATTTTCAATTTTATTAAAAACAGATTGTCCAAATTGCGAGAACTCTCTTCCGCTTTGCGAATTAAGAATTGCAAGTTCTTTAATATCAGCTCCAGCTACAAATGCTTTTTTGCCAGCACCAGTGATGATAACAACAGAAATAGAATCTGAATTTTGGATAAAACTGAAAAGCTCATTCAATTCCTTGAGGGTTTTATTATTAAGTGCATTTAACTTATCGGGTCGGTTAACTATTACTTTTGCAATATTATTTTTTTCTTCAAAAAGTAAATTTTCAAACTGCATACCTACACCTATATTTTTGCAAAGATTGGAATTTGAATTCTTAAATCGAACGAAATTGACTGATTGTCTGGAAAGAAATAGTAGTTCAACATTCCTTCCAAGAAAAACATAGAGAAGCCACCACCTACATGAAAGCCAAACTTAGTAAGGGTTTCGTCAAAATTAGTTTTTCCACTTGTAGTTTTAAAAACATTTGTGTTAGAAAAAAAACCTAATGAGGGACCTACGGCTACAACAGGCATAAGTAATACTTCATCAGAGATTACTGGAGGGAAGTAGAATTTTACTCCAGGGAAAAGCGAAAATTCGTTTGTTGTAAATGAAGCATAGTCGGAGGTTTTATACATCTTAGTTGAACCTGGAAAGGTTTGGAATGCAAACTTCAAATCAAAAAAAACGGGTAAAAACTGATTGTCGGTGTACGAAACAGTAAAATCAAATCCCATCCCTAAATCGTTAGTGGCAGAAAAATCACCAATTGGAGCTTTAGGACCAACACCAACAGAGAAAAACAGACCACGAGCCTCGCCAAGCTTAAAGCTCTGGGCAAAAGATAGAGTGTTAATTAACAATGCTAAAAAAACTATTTTTTTCATTTATCGATACTTGTTTTGGTTAAAATTTGCAATAAATCATTTTCCAAAGATGTAATAGGAGTTTCTATTATTCTTCCAATTTCCTTGCTACCATTGTATATTATAAATGTTGGCACTAATAAAATATTTAAATCGTCAACAGAAGCATCAAGTCCCTTCTTTTTTCTATCAACATTTATTAAAGTTACTTTTGCTTCAGGAAATTTTAATCCATCTAATAATCTATAAAATCTTGGCACTTCTCTTCTGCTATCACTACACCAAGTTCCCATTACAATTTTTATTGAGTAGTCCAATTTAATTTCACTAAGTAATGTAATAACCGAATCAGCAGGAGAATAGAATTTATACCCCGAGTTAAACCACCATGCAAAATTTGTATCAACAAATGCGTCTCTATCGCAAAGCCCTACTAACATTGGCTTTCCTGACTTGCTATCAATTGTAATCTGATTTTTATCTTGTGCTGTAATAGTAAATACAACTATTAATAAAATTGTAAATATTTTATACATCGCTTCCTTTTAAATTACTTTTTCTCACATCAATACCCCAATAAAGTTTGTTACGTAATATGCTATAATAACTCGTTGACTTAGTTCGTAATAGTTTTATTGGAGTTTTACTACTATAAATTGTAAATTTTTTTGACGATTGATAATGTGAAACCCTTTGCCCATCGCAGTTTACGTGAATTTTATCGTGTTCTGATTTTACAATAACTGTTACTTTCTGATTATCCCCAATTACTAAAGGACGCATTGTTAAAGTGTGTGGCGAAATTGGGCTGATTGTTATTACTTTTGCTAATGGATTAACAATAGGACCACCAACCGAAAGTGAATATCCTGTAGAACCAGTGGGTGTTGAAATTATTATTCCATCGGCTGAAAATGTGGATACATATTCATCATCAATTCGTAGTTCCAACTCAATCATTTTTGGCCAATGACCTTTATCGATAACTATATCGTTAATGGCAAAAAGAGTTCCTTCCTCTCCGTTAACACATTCACCACAAAGGGTCATTCGCTCCTCTATTTTGTATTCTCCCTTTTCTAGCTCATCAATAAATTTGTCTAAATTATTAATTTCATACTCTGCTAAAAACCCTAGTTTACCAAAATTAATTCCTAAAATAGGTGTGCCGTAGTTTCTACCACTATAGCTTGAAGTAAGTAAAGTTCCATCACCACCAATTGATACTATTAAATCGGCATCGCTAAATAATTCATCATCTAGCAAAAATTGGTATTTGTCAAATAGTTCATTTCCTTTAACAAGTTCTTTAAACTCTTTACTAAATGTACATATAAAATCTCTAGCTTCAAGTTTGCTTAAAAATAGCTCAACAACTTCTATAATGTTCTCTTTGCTAATATTTGGGATTATTCCAAGTTTCATTTTTTGTTAAGGGTTTGTTAGAATAAAATTATTGATGCTGTCAAAATATTATTTTAACTATGCAATCTATAATGCAGTTATTTGATAATAAAATAAAATTTTTAATCGCAAAATTTAAAGAATATCAATTTCTAATCAAACATCTAATTATACAATTCGTAGATTTCCTGCCAAGTAGATAAACTTTCTGTTTTCTATTAAAAGGTGCTACAAAAAAATATTTGATTTTCTATTTGTTTTTTAATACCTTATTGATAATGATTATCAATAGCAATTATAAAATAATGACAAATAAAAAATTATTAAACTCTAAACTTTTTCAAAACTTTGCTGATACAGGGCATCGATTAACTGCACCACGCAAAGCCGTTCTTAATATATTAAGCAAGGATATGAATCATCCAACGGTGGAAGATATTTATTTACAAGTTCATAAAGGATATCCATCAATAGGAATGATGACGGTTTACCGCACTCTTGATTTGCTAGTTGAATGGGGAATTGTTCATAAGTTTGATTTTAGCGAAGGGAAAGCCCGTTACGAATTAATAGATCACCCAGAAGGTTTGGGGCATCATCACCATCTTATTTGTCAGAAATGTAAAAAAATAATAAACTATACTGATTTTATTAACGAAGAAATTAAATTAATTACCAAGTTAGAAAAGCGATTAGAGAAAAATCACAAGTTCAAAATAAATAATCACATAATTGAATTTTATGGTGTGTGTGATGATTGCACTGTAACAGGAAATAATAAATCTATCAATTAGGTGGAGGTTGTTATGTCAATTAAAAAAGAATATTCACAAAACAAGGAACTTTGTAAAGTAACTTTTCAAATCTCAAAAGAACTAGGAGACCACTTTGGAAAGGTTAGTGTTGTAGGAGGTTTTAATAATTGGAACCCAAATGCCAATTATTTTTCTAAAACTGAAAAGGATGGCTCTTACTCAGTTTCGGTAATGTTAGAACCGAACAAAGAACATCAGTTCAGATATTTGGGTGATGGTGTTAACTGGTTTAATGAACCTGATGCAAATATGGAAGTAGAATCATTTTATCCAGGTGCACATAATTCAGTTGTTGTTGTATAGAAAACTAATAATTATTCTTTAATAATTATTAGGAGGCTAAAATGCCAGGAAGAAATCAAACAGGTCCAAACGGAATGGGACCAATGACAGGGAGAGGAATGGGAGTAAGAAACGGAGCTGGCAATGGACGAGGATTCAACTCTGGTTTTAGAAGAGGAAATGGATACGGCAATGGAATGGGAAGAGGCTTTGGGTATGGTATGCAACAAAATAATGTTGTAACTGATGTAAACATAGCCCAACAAACATTTTTGGAAAACGAATTAAAAATGATGAAAGACCAAGTAGCATCAGTTGAAAGAGAGTTGGAAAAAATAAATAACATAAACAGAAACGACTCTAATAAGGAAGAGGAATGAAAACAAAAGAAGAAGTGTTCGAATTAATTTCTGGTGTAATGCACCCAGCTATAAACTACTCTTTACGTGATTTAGGAATTGTAAGGGATTTAAATGTTGACGAAAATAGTGTGGAAGTAATATTTGCATTCCCTTTCCCTGGCATTCCAATTGCCGATGCCTTAGTAAATTCAATATCAAAACCTATAGTTTCTGAAGGAATGGAGTTTAAGTATAAAATTGATATAATGAACACAGAAGAGAAAGATAAATTTATGAAAATGGAAATGGCAGGGTGGGTTGGATAAATGTCTATTAACTTTTGGGAAATAATAGGAGTTCTTAAACATACATTAATGATAACAGGCTTCGTCTTTGTGATGATGCTTGTTATCGAGTATGTTAATGTTCAAACCAAGGGACTTTGGCAAACTAACATTTCACAAAGCAGATGGAAACAATATTTTTTTGCTGCATTTCTTGGTGCAATTCCCGGTTGCCTTGGTGCATTTACAGCGGTTGCCCTTTACTCGCACAGATTAATTTCGTTCGGTGCAATTGTTACGGCAATGATTGCAACTAGTGGTGATGAGGCTTTTATAATGCTTGCAATGTTTCCTGCAGAAGCTATTTGGTTAACAATCTTAATTTTTGTTGTGGGAATTGGTGCAGGGTATCTTGCCGATCAAATTTCGTTCCTCGCTAAATTTGGCGAAAAATTTGCAGAAAATTCTTTTCCAATACACGAGGAAGAAAAGTGTGAATGTTTTTCTAAAGAAAAATTTATAGGCAATATCACAAAACCCTCATTATATAGGATTGGATTAATTGCAATTGTGCTTCTCTTTTTAATTGCTGTTAGTTCAGGAATGCTTGCAGCAAACGCTAAGTTTTGGATTAAAATAACAATTATAGCTGTTGTTTCAATTTCACTATTTATTGTTATAACGGTTCCAGAGCATTTTCTAAAAGAACATTTGTGGGATCACATTGTGAAGATTCACATTTTAAGAATATTTTTATGGACTTTCGGAACGCTACTTGTTGTTCACTATTCAATGGAATTTGTTGATCTAAATTCACTTGTAGCAAATAATATGTTATTAGTTTTGCTACTTGCCGTGGCTATTGGAGTAATTCCAGAATCGGGACCACACTTAATTTTTGTAACTCTATTTGCTGCTGGAACAATCCCCTTTAGCATTTTGTTAGCAAGTTCAATTTCACAAGACGGACATGGAATGTTACCACTTTTTGCAGAATCGAAAAGAAGTTTTCTTGCAGTAAAAATAGTAAATATAATTGTAGCACTTATTATTGGTGGTTTTGGATTTTTAGTTGGATACTAAAAAAAGGAGAATTATATGTTAAAACTTAGAAATCAATTTATTTTGGCACCTGTTAAGCTTGGGTATAGTGATAAAACTGGAGTTGTAACAGAAAAACATCTCAACTTTTATAATTTAAGAAGCAAACATATTGGTGCGGTTAATCTCGAGCCATTATTTATGGATTCAGGAATACGCGAATTACCAACACAAATTGGAATTGATGACGATTCTAAAATAGTTGGGTTAAAAAAGTTAACCAACTTGATACACGCCAATGGTGCAAAAGTAATTGCAAATTTAAACCATGCTGGAAGGATGGCAAATCCTAAAATTCCGGGCAACTATTTTTGGTCATCCACCGATAGGGCTTGTCCTAATGGCGGAGCAACACCAGAACTTATGAACAGAGAAATGATGGATAAAGTAATTGGCATGTTCGTTAATTCTGCAAAACGTGCAGTTGCATCAGGGTTCGATATTATTGAACTCCAGTTAGGACATGGATATTTGCTCGCTCAATTTATTTCTCCAGATGTAAATGATAGAACAGACGAGTACGGCGGTAGTTTTGAAAATAGAATAAAATTTCCACTTGAGGTTTTGCAAGCAATTCGCGAAGCTGTAAACATTCCCATCATAGCACGCATTAGTGGCGATGAAATAATTCCTAATGGTTTTCACATTGATGAAATGATAAAGTTCTCCAAAATACTTGAAGAAAAAGGAGTTGATGCAATTCATGTTTCTGCTGGTTCTGCATGTTCAACGCCACCTTGGTTTTTCCAACACATGTTTGTTCCAAAAGGGAAAACGTGGGAGTTAGCAAGTAAGATAAAAGAGATAGTGAAAATTCCAATAATATTTGTTGGTAGAATTAATTCTGAAAAAGATATTCAATTTGTAAAAGATAATTACAATGCCGATTACATAGCAGTTGGTAGAGCAATGGTTGCTGACCATAATTTTATAGGAAAGTATTTAGGATTGATTGAGGGAAATATTCGTCCGTGCCTTGCTTGTGCCGAAGGTTGCCTTGGTGGAGTGAAAAGTGGTAAAGGTCTTGGCTGTGTTGTAAATCCACTTGTTAATACAGGGTTAGAAGAAGTCCAAGTTGCAGAAGACAAAAAACACTTTGCAGTTGTTGGTGGTGGTCTTGCTGGAATGGAAGCGGCAATAACACTAAATGAACGTGGACACAAAGTTGATCTATACGAAAGAAATGAGTTAGGCGGACAATTTAATCTCGCATTCTTACCCCCAAATAAAGAGAGTTTAGAAGATATTATAAAATATTATAAAAATGAAATTGAAGAACGGAATATCAATTTTATCATTAAAGATGCAAACGCAGAAGATTTTGAGATAAATAAATATGATGGAATTGTAATTGCAACGGGTTCAGTTCCTGCAGTGCCTCCAATAAAAGGCTTAACAAAATATTATTGGACAGAATTTTTAGAAGATAATCATTTACCTAAAAATAAAAATCTTCTAGTAGTTGGCGGTGGTCTCATTGGTCTTGAAGTTGCTTCAAAATTAGTTGATGGAAATAACCACGTAATTATTGTAGAAATGTTGGATGAAATTGCTCGTGGAATGGAGATGATAGAAAAAGCATTAACTATTAAAAAACTTAAAGCAAAAGAAACTGAAATTTTTGTTAATCATAAAGTTGTTGAAGTTGCTGGTTCAAAGGTAATAATTGAAAACAACGATGGAATAAGAGAGCTTGAAAACATAGATGAAATTGTAATTGCAACTGGAATGAAAAGCTATATTCCATTTGAACATGAAGGGAATACTCCAATATATAAAATAGGAGATGCAAATAAAGTTGGCAAAGCTCAAGAAGCAATTCACGATGCTTATGAACTGGCATTAAAATTATAAATAAAATTTGAGTGAAAAATGAAAAAGAAAACAAAAATTGGAATTATTATTTGCGACCGCTATAAAACTTGTGCAGGTGGAAAATGTTTTAAGGCAATGAATAATAGAGATGGTGCGTTTGATATTTATTCTAAAGACGATGAAGTTGAATTAGTTGGTTATACAACTTGTGGAGGATGCCCAGGCGGGAACATAGAATACGCTCCAGAAGAAATGAAGAAAAATGGTGCAGAAGTAATTCATCTTGCTACTGGATTTCTTGTTGGATATCCGCCATGCCCTTATCTCGAAGAGTTTAAGAAGTTTATTCCAGAAAAATATGGAATGACAGTAGTTGTAGGAACACATCCTATTCCTGAGAAATATTATAAAACTCACAAAAATTTAGGAACTTGGAAAGAATCCAAGTGGGAAGATATTATTGCTCCTACATTGACAAACAAAGAAATGAGATTAACATACGATTAAAATATTAAATCTTGTTTTTAATTTTTGTGTCTCAAAATCTAACGGTCTAAAAACATGAAACTAACAATATTAACAGAAAATACAGCTGGTGGAACTTTTGCAGCAGAACATGGATTATCATATTTGCTTGAATGTGATAATCAGCAAATCCTTTGGGATACTGGGCATTCCGATGTTTTTTTGCGAAATGCTAAAAGGCTAAATATCAATTTGGATGAAGTGAAAACAGTTGTGCTAAGTCATGGACATTGGGATCATGGAAATGGATTAAAATATTTGAGTAACAAAAAACTTATTTGCCATCCAGGCTCTTTTATAAAGCGATACCGCAAAGGTGGGACAGAAAACATTGGATTGGATTTAACTTTTGAAGAATTGGAGAATAGGTTTACGATTATTCAATCAAAAGTGCCTTATTCAATTTCTGACAAAATTATTTTTCTTGGAGAAATTTCACGGCTAAATTCTTTTGAATCTAAATCAACAACATTTGTTGACGAAAATAAAAATGCTGATTTCGTTCATGATGATTCTGCCCTTGCTGTTACTGTAGATAAGGAACTTGTTGTCGTTTCAGGCTGTTCACATTCTGGAATTTGTAATATTGTGGAGTATGCAAAAAAAGTTACTGGCATAGAAAAAGTAAGAGCTGTGTTTGGTGGATTTCACTTAAAAGAGAACAACAATCAAACCAAAGAAACAGTAAACTATTTTAAACAAAATAATATTGAAGCAATTCATCCATCCCATTGCACAGAGCTACCAGCATTAGCTGCATTTCACAATGAGTTTAAAATAAAACAAGTTAAAACGGGGATGGTTTATAATTTATGATTAAGGAAGCTTCAAGAATAATTAAAAATGCAAACCACGTAACAGCCTTTACTGGTGCGGGTATATCTGTTGAAAGTGGAATTCCTCCTTTCCGCGGAGCTACTGGTTTATGGAGTAAATACAATCCGATAGTTTTAGACATAAATTATTTTAATAGTAATCCAAAGGATTCATGGAAAGTGATTAAAGAAATATTTTACGATTTCTTTGGCGAGGCTAAACCAAACAATGCCCATTTTGCATTAGCAGAATTGGAACAACTTGGAATTCTAAAATCAATTATTACACAGAATATCGATAACCTTCATCAACAGGCTGGTAGTAAAGAGGTTTACGAGTTTCACGGAACATCGCGTAATTTAGTTTGCACAAGTTGTTCAAAAATATTCCAAGCAGAAAAAATAGATTTAACAGTTCTTCCACCAAAGTGTGATATCTGTGGAACAGTTCTAAAACCAAATTTTGTTTTCTTTGGAGAGCCAATACCAGAGCCAGCAAACTCAAGTTCATTTGGTGAAGCAGAGAAGGGGGATGTGTTTCTTTTGATAGGAACAACAGGCGAAATAATGCCAGCCTCATTAATCCCACATCAAGCAAAAAGAAATGGTGCAAAAATTATTGAAATTAATGTTGAACAAACAAAATTTACTAAAAGTATAACAGATGTTTTTCTGGAAGGAAAAGCCACGGAAGTAATGAGCAAAATAATAAATATTATAAAAAACAAATGAGTAAATAAAATGGAAGTGGTATTTGGTCCAGTGCCATCTAGGCGATTAGGAAGAAGTTTGGGAATAAATAATATTCCACCTAAAGTGTGTTCGTATGCTTGTGTTTATTGTCAGCTTGGCAACACTATTAAATTGGACATTGAACACAAAGAGTTTTATTCAACAGAGCAGATAGTTAACGAAGTTGAAGAGCTAATAAACAAAGTAGATTCTGAAACAAACAAAATTAACTATCTAACAATTGTTCCAGATGGAGAGCCTACATTGGACTTAAATCTTGGAAAAACAATTTCTGCTTTGAAACAATTTAATATTAAAATTGCAGTTATAACAAACTCATCTTTATTAGATGATAAAAATGTTAGAACCGATTTGTTAGATGCCAACTGGGTTTCTGTTAAAGTAGATACAGTAAATGAAAACATGTGGCATAAAATTGATAGACCACATGGGAAATTAAATTTCACTTCAATTCTAAAAGGAGTAAAATTATTCTCTGAAGAATATTCCAATTATTTTGCAGTTGAAACAATGTTGGTGAAAGGACTAAATGATTCAGTTATTCCGTTAAAAGTCAAGCAATTGAATGAATGTAATGTTCAATAAAATATTTAATAAATCATAAGTTCTTTGACATATTGAAAAAGTTTC
>CAMZLW010000091.1 GCA_947311785.1 uncultured Ignavibacteriales bacterium
AGATGAAGGGAATCAATTTGATAAGAGATGATTTCCACGGTGAGTGGAATTATAAAATCTCTCCTAATTTGTAATCTAAATAACTATGTTATTTCGTTACAACCCCTTAAAGGTAGGCATTCGTAAAAGGTGTATTGTTACTCCAGTTCCTACAATAAATAAGATAATTCTTATAAAAAATAAATCTGTTCCCCAAACACCTGATATTATTAATACTACCCACATTGACACAATAGCTGTTACTTTTGAATGAAGCGGAATGCCTCTGCCAGCTTGATAGTTTTTAATATAGTTGCCAAAAATTTTATTGTTGATTAGCCAATTGTGAATTTTATCGGAACTTTTACTGAAACAATAAGCTGCTAAAAGTAGCAATGGTGTTGTAGGCAAAAGAGGAAGAAAAATTCCTAACACTGCAATTGCAACAGATAAGTAGCCACAAGTAATTAGTAGAACACGTGTAATTTTATTTTTAGCTTTTTTTTGTATCAACAGGGCAGGTCATTTTTTTAAGAAATATTAAAGCACTAAATGTAAGTAAACTAGTAATCACAAATACGATTGAAAACCCAAGGTTAGCAATTAATAGCCCTATAATTAAAGGGAAAAGTGCCATTGTTAAATTTAGTGTTCCATAAATACCGCTATATAGTGGACGGTTACTTTCATCAGAAATTTCAATTAAAATTGATTCACTCGAAATTTTATATGCACTTAACGAAGCCCCTATCAGAAAAAAGACAATTCCAAAATATTCCATTGGCAAAAATGAAACAAAGAGAAGTGCTAATAGTGGAAGAGTTCCATATAGCACCGCAGCCATTTTGAACATCCCCTTAAAGCCCTTTGCCCTTGTATATCTAATCCAAACAAAATTTGATAAAATCATGCCAATAATTTGAAACAATAGAAAATTTCCAATAATTTCTTTGTTCAACTCTGTTTGAGATTTTACCAAAGACATGTAAAAGGGAATCATTGTAAATGAAACAGAAAGTAAGTTTACGCTTATAACTAAATTTCGAAGATTGGAATCACTTTTTATTATTAATGGAATTGATTTTATCACTTCGGTAAATTTTTTAGGCACTTTTGAAATTTCAGAAGGACGCTCTTTTAATGATAAAAATCCAGCTGCTGCAATAAAGAGTAGCACAGACGCGGCTGAAAACATATAAATGTAATTGTTTGGATACTCAACTTCTTTAAGTATTGCTCTAACAATAAGTGCAGAAATAAGAATACCCACACTATTAAGAAATTGTCTGGTAACAAAAAATCGCTTTCTAGCTTTAGGTGAAATACTTTTTCCTAAAATATCGGTGTAAGAAACACCCGCAAATGCCCCACTGATAGAGAAGATGAACATCCAACCAAAGACGGCGTATATAACAAACAGAGGGTCGGTTGATTCTACTGCGTATAAAGTTACTGCCACGCCGAGGAATGCGAGAACTCTCATGTAAATTCCAAAAAGGAGAAAATATTTTTTCTTGGGTTTTTGAGTTAAGTAACTTGCAAACAATAATTGGGAAACCATCGGCACACCAATCATTATGGAGGTAAGCAAGCCAAGTTCGAACTGAGTTCCGCCAGAGAGCAGAATTAGTCCAGGCAACACGGTGTTTTTGTCTGCAAAAGTTTGAGCTATTGCGAGCCAAAACGCATGCCAATTAAAGGCAATAAAATTTCTTTTTTCGTTTTCCATATTGCGAGGATTTATATTTCTTTAAATAGGCGTGCAAACGAATGCCCAGGTGCTTGAACATTTAAATCGAGGAAATATCCAAATGGTGTTTGATGCACTTCGTACCCAGAGTTTTTCAACCTTTCTTCTGCACTATCAAATAATTGCTTTGTTAGTTCTGGAGACCCCTTGCTGTTGGATAAGTGTGCAAACGAGTGAAGAATTATTTTTTCTGTTTCGTTCTTTCGTGCAGCCCATTTAAGTTGCTTTATCATTTTAGTTTCAACTGATTGTAAATTCTCCTCGTCCTTTTCTTCAAAGTGGATGAAACCCACAAGGGCATTGGTGTAAAGAGATTCTTCATTAATTGTAGTAGCGTTTTCTAAACCTTTGTTGGATGTTTTATATCCAAAATTATTGGCATATATTATTAGTAGTTTCATTATGTTATTTCTGTATCTGTGATGTCATTCATGCTTGTCTCCTCCTCCCAAAAGATTCCCCAAAGGGGCGGCGTAAGAGTAATACTAAATGACATGGGTTATTAAATTATTTTTCCAAATAAATATTTAGTGCTTCAATTGGGTCATTTGTTTTATAAAGTACAGTTTCAATTCCAAGTTTTTTAGCAAGTTTTAGTTTGCTTTCTTCACCCATTCGCTTGCCAATAAAGGTTGAACAATCGTGCAATAATTCTTTAATCACTTTTGGTTGGTCATCACCGTGGTCATGGTCATTATCGTGACCTGTACCGTGTGGATTTATTCTTTCTTCAATAAATTCACCTTCGCGTGTATAAATTTTATAAATTGGAGAAATGCCAAAATGACCTTTCCACATCATGTCTGTTTTCCCAACGCCTACCGCAATGTTATTGCTCATTTAAATTCCTTTTGTTTATTGTTTTTCTTTAGATGCTTCATTAATATTTTGGGTTCTTTTGTTATTAAGAATGATAATATTATTGGAACTCAGGCACCAATATCTAATTTACCTCCATTTCAAAAGGCAAACGGACTTGAACTTCTTTTGATTTTACCATTTTAAGTGCTTTAGAATAGTGTCCAAAAATATTAGTAATTTCTGTTGAAAATATTTTTGCTGAAATATCTTCTTGCAACGATTCAAGTATTTCTTGAAATGGTTCTTTTATTTCTGGATATTCTAAAACTTTGTACTCATCTATTTCTGCCATATCTTTTGCTACTTCAATAGCATAATCGAGTCCGCCAATTTCATCTACCAAACCTATCTCCTTAGCCTGTAAGCCAGTCCAAACACGTCCTTGACCAATATCATTAACTTCATCAAATGTCATTTCTCTACCAACGCCAACAATGTTAGCAAATGTTTTGTAAACGGTGTCAACTTGTTTTTGCAATATCGCTTTTTCGCCTTTAGTAAGTGGACGAGAAGCACTTACGAAGTCAGAATATTTTCCAGTCTTTACACCATCAAAAGTAATTCCTAATTTGTTATCAAAGAACTTTTGCATGTTTGGAATAATTGCAAAAACTCCAATTGAGCCAGTAAGCGTGGTAGGTTCAGCAATAATTTCATCGGCACCGCACGAAATATAGTATCCACCAGATGCCGCATACTTGCCATACGAAACAACAAAAGGTTTTTCTGCTTTTGCAAGTTCAACCTCTTTCCAGATAATATCGGAAATTAATGCACTTCCACCAGGCGAATTAACACGCATTACAATTGCCTTTACATTTTTATTTTTACGAGCTTTACGAATTGCATCAACAATATTATCTTTTCCAATTTCCGATTCGCTCCCTTTGCCTCCATTTATTTCGCCAACTGCATATACTATTGCAATACGATTTGAAGTTTGAGGTTTACTTGCACCCGCAACTTTATTGTATTTTTTTAGTGAAACAGTTTTAAGCCTTTTTCTTCCAGAAATGTTTTTTAGAATTTCAAGAACCTCTACCTCGTAATTTAAGTTATCAATTAATTTATAGTTAAGGGCATCATCTGGCGATTGGACAAGCATATTGTTGGAAATGTTTTTTATTTCATTATCATCAATATTTCTTGAAGTAGAAATACTTTTCAACAAATAGATATTGATTGAATTCATAAAAGCTGAAACCTGCTCTCTGTTGGCTTTGCTCATTTTGTCAACAATAAAAGGCTCAACTGCACTTTTAAATTTTCCTACCTTAATAACTTGTGCTTCAATCTCTAATTTATCTAATGTTTTTTTGAAAAAAGTAAGGTTGGCACTAAGTCCCTGAAAATCGATTCCACCAGTAGGCGTAAGGTAAATAGTATCTGCAACCGATGCCAAATAATACGCTTTTTGAGTAATGTAATTTCCGTGTGCTATTATTGGCTTTTGTGATTTTTTAAAATCTAGTAATGCATTTCTTATTGGCTCAATAGTAGAATAACTTCCAATATTAAAATTATCAAGTTTAATATATAATGCCGAAATATTACTATCGTCCTTTGCTTTTTTGATATTTGCGGTAATATCATTGAGCCCTAAGTCTTTTCCAATTTTTCCTGACATGAGGCTTGAAAAATTTATATCTCCAAACTGAGAACGTTCGGGTACTGGTTGCTTAAACTCCAATTTCAAAATTGTATTCTTTGAAATAGAAACTTCTTCTTCGGAGCTAACCATAGAAATCATTCCAACCATTATAATAATGGATAAGAAAAACAAAACTATTAGCGATGCAAGTGAACCTAATAATGATGCTAAAAAATACTTAAGAAATTGTTTCATCGTGATGCCTATAATTTTTAGATTTAAAATATGGTACAAAAATAGGTAATCATTTACACTATTTTATATTTTAGAGTATTAAAATATGGTTCTACCCTTATTGTTGTGGAATTAGTAAATTTGCATTAAAAAAGGTGTGCCGTGTTTTCAGAGGATTTTTTTAATTTATTATTAAATTTTGGTAGTGATTGGAAAGTTGACAAAGTAACAGTC
>CAMZLW010000092.1 GCA_947311785.1 uncultured Ignavibacteriales bacterium
AGTGATGATATTTCTGTGCTGATGGATAAAGACCTATTGTTTGTCATATTACTACCTTTTTTTTGATAGCCAATATAATGATTTATTTACTCTTATGTTAGTGCCATTACCCTAAAAATGGAGGAAATATTATTGCATTTCAGTTTGCACAAAATTGTTGGATAAGTGGAGTTGAAAGCAAAAGGGGTGCTAATAATCATGTTTCTGTAAATCATTCTGCAAATATTGAAATAAGAGGTTCGGTTTTTAGCAAAACTTTTAATACTGGTGGCGGTGGAAATGGTTACGGAATTGTAGTTGGAGGAAACACAACTGATTGTTTATTTGAAGATAATATCTTTACAGAACTACGGCATGCGATGATTATTGCAACTGGAGCAAACGGAAATGTTTTTGGATATAACGCTTCTTTTAATAAACCAATATTAAACATAGATGAAGCTTCAATTAGTGTTCATGGGCATTATCCATATATGAACTTATTTGAAAGTAATTATGTAGAGTATATTAATGTCGATTTTGTTTGGGGTTCAAATGGCGAGTACAATACTTTTTTAAGAAATTATGTTTATCATCGAGGTGTATTTGGTTTGTTCAGAAATCAAGAAATTCAGGTTGAACGTGGTACTAACAAAACCAATATTGTTGGAAATCTTGCCAACATATCTGCACGAGGGAATGATAATTTTATTCTTAAAAATATGGCTCTGGATAAACTTAGTAATTCTATGTATTTGGATACTTATTCGTTTTATCACAGAAAAAGACCAAGCTTTATCTCGGATGATTTTTCGTGGCCCTGTTTCGGATTAAAAACATCTGCTAGTGGGGAAACAATATCCAATAAAATTCCCGCAATGGAAAGGTTTAACTCAAACAAAAAAACTGTTTATGTAGAATATTAGAAGCTTTGTATATGCTAACAAGTTCAGCAAGTTCACTTCGAGACCCTCAGTGTAACACAGCGTAGCACAGCACATCGTAAATTTAGAATGACTTTTGGGGTTATGCGAAGCCTTCTATTAATCTTTGCTATTAAACTAAACTTTTTAATATCATTTTCGATACTAACACTACGAATAACTATAGATTATTCATTTTTTTAATAAAACCTAACAATTGGTATTTTTTATGTTAAATGCTTCAATGACACGTGGAAGAGCAAGAAAGGTAAATGCATATTTAGCAAAAGATGTTCTTGATGCATCTCCACAAAAACTATTGCTAAAAGTTTACGACTATGCAATTACAAATTGCCGAAGAAATGATTTGGAACGAACAAATAAAGCTCTTAATGAGTTGATTAACTCCTTAAGCTTTGAAGGTAGCGAAACAAAAGAGTTTTCGCTTGGCTTAATGAGTTTGTATCAATTTTGCCAAGATCAAATGCGAAAAGGCGAAAACAAAATTGTTGAAAATATTTTAATTGAGTTAAGAGCAAGTTGGGCGGAAATTTTTACAAAAGGAAATTAAGTTATGGCTGATTATTTATCTACATCGACAATTGCTAGCATGATACGTAGCTATCAATCGGTACAATATAGCCGAAGAGTATATCCTCTTGAAGTTAGGCAACAGAAGTTTGAAACACTTTCTAAGGGCTGGGGTGATTTAAAGACTAAACTTACTTCGTTAAAAACATCTGCTTACGATTTTAAAACATCAACAGATAGCTCACTATTTTTTACCCGCAGTGTTAAAGTTTCTAACGAATCGATACTTACTGCAACAGCAAGTAGTAATGCACCCGAAAGTTCATACACTATGAGAATAAATCAGCTAGCAAAAAGTGATTTAATAGTTTCGCAAACTCAAACATCCGAGACTGCAGTTGCATCAATGGCAGGTACTCACAAAATTACAATAGGTAGCGGAGATTATACTAGCACGGTAGATGTTGAACTTACAAATACTGAAACTAACGAGTCTATAATGGAAAAACTTGCTCTTGCCATAAACTCAGACAAGGCTGTTTCGCTATCTGGCTCGTTTGACCCAGCAGCTACATTTAGTGGTACTGGTAGTTTTACTATTGATGTAAACGGAACCGAAGATACAATTGATTACGACTATGGCACTACATCCAAAACATATACTGAAGTAATGGACGATTTAGTTGAGGACATAAACTCTAATGTAACTGGAGTTTTAGCTGAAAAGGTAACCGATGATGCTACAGGGTTTGTAAGTTTGCAAATTACAGTAGCAAATTCTGACCATGCACTTACTATTGCAGGTACGTCATCGTTTTTAAATATGGATGTAACAAAAGAAAAAGGTGCCTCTGGCTTAGCCAACGCTTCACTTTTTTCTCCAGCTTCAGATCAGTCGAAATTTTCAGTTACTGCAAAAGAATCTGGCTACGATAACCGTTTAATTATGTCCGATACTTCGGGTTCAATTTTAAACCAAGTTGGTTTAACAAGTGCTCTACTTACTGGAAGAACAATAGCAGCCGATGATAATTCTGCTGGATTTATTTATACATCAACTTCTTCAACCGATAACGAGTTAAATTCCAAAATGGAGTTTAACGGAATTAATATTCAGCGTAATTCAAATGTAATTACCGACTTGGTAGATTCGGTAACTTTTAACTTGAATGCCATTAATCAGAATGACGACCCAGATGTTTCTGTATCGGTAAATGTTGATACCGATTCTATTACAAACGATATAAAAGAATTTATTAGCAATTTTAATAATGCATATACATATATTAAAAATAATTCGTACAGTAGTGGAAGTAAAGAAGATCGTGGAGCTTTTGTTGGCGATTCTACAGCAAGAAGCTTGATGTCAACCTTAACAAATATTGCCATGGGCAAAGTTTCGGGCTTATCGGAAGATAGCTTTAGTTACTTATCCGAAGTAGGAATAACCTTTAGTCCAACTGGTGGACTCTCAATATCAGATTCCTCCATGCTTGAAACCGCACTAAAAGAGAAAGCAGGGCAAGTTGCCGATCTGTTTAGTTCTACAAACGGAATTGCAAATACACTTTATGATACTTTAGATAACTATCTAGGAGCTGATGGCTCAATCTCTAATTTGATAGAATCGTACAATGATAATGCTTCGTATTATACCGATAAAATTGAAAACATTAATAAAAGTATCGATAAAAGTGCCGATATTTTAAGAAACCAGTACGAAGATTTGCAAATGCAACTATTAACCCTAACATATTCATTTCAATCGATGAATGCTTTTAGCAGTGGTCAATACTAATCCTTGAGTGTTAAAATGCATCCATCAATTTTGGAAATAAAAGCAAATATGTTAGATTTGTTATCGTTTCTTAACGAATTAGGAAAAGCAGATGATGATACTTCTAATTTAAAAGAAATGATAGACAACATTCTTAAAAAAAGAAGTAACTTAAAATATGTTCTTTCAGAGAACGAATTAAAAAATAGTTCAAAATATTTTGATACTATAACTAAACAAATTAGAAAAAAACTCGATAATATAATTGACAGAAAAACTGTTGAGCAAAAAAGGATAGCTGGCGAGCTTAAACTAATGAGCAATAAACGAAAACTGTCAAAATATAACAGGTGAAAAGATGACAATTAACAGAGTAGGAAGTGGTATATCCCCTTTGCCAGAATATCAGCAAAGAGGAAAAAACAATGCTGACGCA
Organism: uncultured Ignavibacteriales bacterium; assembly: GCA_947311785.1. Lineage (GTDB taxonomy): Bacteria > Bacteroidota > Ignavibacteria > Ignavibacteriales > Melioribacteraceae > 1-14-2-50-31-20. The sequence continues at coordinate 3,647 of CAMZLW010000092.1, forward strand.
AAATCCGTTTCGCAAAAAACTAATGATAAGCTTGAAATTTCGGAAGAAGCAAAAGTTAAAAACATAGAAATTTCGGATACTAATAAATTAAAATTAGTTAAAGAACGCATTGATAGTGGATTTTATGATAGCAACGATGTAATTAGTAGCGTTGCTGATTCTGTATTAAAAGAAGTTCGTGGAGCATAATACATTAAAGTTTATTTTTTTAAAATAAATTGAAATAATTTTAATTTAAATAAAAAATCAGTTGAAAATGTCCCAATATTTACTTAAATATTAAGGTCATTTTTAATAATTAGAACCACGATTTTTTTTTATGCTCTCTGGCGATATACAAAATAACAAATTACATTTAATTGGAAAACTTACTGCAAGTTTAATCCACGAGATTCGTAATCCTCTATCGGTTATTAAATTAAATCTTGATTTAATAAAAATGGAGGAGGGTCTTTCGACAGAGGTGCTTGAATCTGTTAACGACTCACTTTCTGCTACAAATAGAATTGAGTATATGGTTGATAGCCTCCTTTCTTTTGCAAGAGTAGTATCCCACGGCAAAGAGCACTTATCCTTAAATAGTATAACAAAAAATTCTATCGAATTATTAGTTGTTAAAGCTTCAAAATATGGTGTAAAAATTACAACCGATTTTAGTGACGTTCTCCCTCATATTTATGCCGACAAAAACAAATTGCTCCAAGTCTTTTTAAATTTAGTTACCAATGCAATAGAATCTTGCGATGAAAATAATGGTGGTGAAATTACAATTAAAACCTATTCGGTAGGAAATAATGGTGATAAAACAGTTTATTGGACTGTTACAGATAATGGTATTGGTATTGCTAAGGATGAACAAGAAAAAATTTTTGACGACTTTTATACCAGCAAAGAAAATGGCACAGGTCTTGGGCTTAGTGTGTGCAAAATGCTAGCCAATGAACAAGAAGCAGAATTAGATTTTGAAAGTGAATTTGGTGTTGGAACAACATTTAAAATTACTTTTAATGAAAACAGGATGAGAAAACTATATGAAGCCGAGAATTCTAATAATAGATGATGACAACTTAGTTTGTATATCATTAAAAAAAGCATTAACCCGTTTAGATAATGAAGTTGATATTTGTATGGAGGGCGAAAAAGCAATTAATGCAATAAAAACTTACGAACCCGATTTAATTTTACTTGATATTTATTTAACAACACATAACGGTTTAGAGCTACTAAAAACAATTAAAAATGAAGGAATTGATTCGCCAGTAATTATGATTACTGGTTACGCCGATGTTAACATTGCTGTTAGTGCTATTAAAGGTGGGGCATTAGATTTTTTGCTTAAGCCAATTGATATGGAGCAACTTCAGCTTGTTATTGAAAAAGCAATGGAAAACATTAGGCTTAGGGATGAAGTAAATAAGTTAAACACACTTTTAGAGGAAGATTATTTATCCAAAGAATTTTTTGGCAAAAGCAGAAAAATGCAAAAACTAGTGAACTCAGTAGAAAAATTAGCAAAAAGTTCCGACACAACTATTTTAATTGAAGGCGAAAGTGGGACAGGAAAAGAGATGTTTGCTAGGTTTATTCATCAACGAAGTCCGCGAAACAATAAAGCATTTATTCAAATTAATTGCTCGGCAATACCAAAAGAACTTGCAGAGAGTGAATTTTTTGGACACGAAAAAGGTGCTTTTACTGGTGCATCTAACAAAACAAAACTTGGTAAATTTGAGTTAGCCAGTGGTGGAACAATTTTGCTGGATGAAATTGGCGAACTTACCTTAGATTTACAAGTAAAACTACTTCGCGTTTTGCAGGAAAAAAAATTCTATCGTGTTGGTGGCGAAAGAGAAATTAAAGTAGATGTAAGAGTACTTGCTGCAACTAATAGAGATTTAGAAGAAGAAGTTGCAAAAGGAAATTTTAGGGAGGATTTATTTTATCGTATAAATGTTGCCAATGTTTATGTTCCATCCTTGAAAGAACGCACTGAGGATTTGCCTTATTTAGCTTACTCTTTTTTAATGGAATTTGCCAAAAAATTTAACAATAACGTTACCAACATTGATGATAAAGCATTAGATATTTTAAAAGGACACGAATGGAAGGGAAACATCCGTGAACTAAGAAACATTATGGAAAGAGTAATGTTACTTGCCGATGAGGATACAATAAAGGATTACCATCTAAATTTTCTTGCCGATAAAATTGAAGCAAACGATTCAAAAAGTGGTCAGTTTAACTTAGAAATTCCTCCAAACGGAATTAAGATGGAAGTTGTGCTAAAAGATTTAATATTAAAAACGCTTAATATTACTGATGGAAATCAAGTAAAAGCGGCAAAAGTTCTTGGGCTTTCTCGTTCTAAACTTCGTTACAGAATGGAGCAATTTGATATTGAGGTAGTAAGAAATATTAGATAAAACTTTGGTTCAACATGTGGAAGAATATTATTCTTCCACATGTTAATTTTTCTATCCTTCGTTTCCAGTTACTGCCAAAGCTCCCCCTTTAAGAAAATAATAATTGTTATAACCTTGCTCAATAAGATAATATTGCAACCATCTTACTTGCTTTCCAACCGCATCAAATAAGTAGTGTTTGGTCGTAAACTCCCCACCCCTTATGAATAAAGGGTAAAATATATTATTTTCTCATGAAATTAATTTGAATAATGGTTGTTTTTGCTATGTAAGTATAAAAACCTACAATATTCATTAAGAAAAACCGGGAGAATTCCCCAATGCGAAAAAGATTCCTCCGAAGGAGTTCCTTTGGAAGAGCTACAACATGAGTTAGGCACAACCGCAATAGAAGATATTATCATCCCCACAAAAAGCAGAGATGAGTTACCCCCCAGTACTGATGGCATTGCAATATATTTTTGTGACAGAAGAATTGTCAGAACAAGTATTTGACCTATTAGAGCAACGAATAG
>CAMZLW010000093.1 GCA_947311785.1 uncultured Ignavibacteriales bacterium
GAGGAAACTTATTTTCTCAATAATTCCGAATAAACTCTATTTTTGCTCTATTTACGCAGTTTATTTTCACTTTCTCAAAACTTTCGGATAGCTGTGATTTTAAATGGTTTTAATTGCAAAGGTTATTTGTAATATAATAATAACCTTTTGAATAGATTTATTAAATTACTATTTTTGAGTATCAAATTGATTAACAAAGAATAAACAGTATGAAAAAAATAATTTTAATATTTGCACTTGCACTAATATCAATCCAATTAAATGCTCAGGATAAAGGAATGGAATTTATTCAAAAAACTATTTTAGAGATAAAAGAAAAACATGCTCCAGATAAACGCGTAGCTCTTTTTGATGTTAAACTAAAGGAATTAAATAACATATTTCAGATTGCTGGCGAAACAACAGAGGTTGAAGCTAAAGCTGAATTGTTGAGTAGATTAAGTTCTGCCAATATATCTATTGATGATAAAATTGTTATACTTCCAAGCGAAAAATTGAAAGAGAAAACATTTGGATTAATTGATGTGTCTGTCGCAAACCTTAGAGGAAAGCCAAAACACTCTGCCGAATTGGTAACACAAGCAATTCTTGGAACTCCTGTAAAAGTTTTTAAAAAGAAGGATGGCTTCTACTTGATTCAAACCCCCGATGAATATATTTCTTGGGTGGACGAAGATGGAGTTAAAACAATTTCTAAAGATGAATATGATAATTGGTATAATTCAGATAAAATAATTTATGTAAAAGAATATGGCTTTTCTTATTCTGAAGCTAATGAAAATTCAGAGAGAATTTCGGATTTAGTAATTGGAAATATTTTAGTAAAAGTTGATGATGAAAATAAATTTGTAAAAGTTAAATATCCCGATGGACGAATAGCTTTTATTCTTAAAACTGAATCGGAAGATTTAAATAGTTGGCTTTCAACTGCGTATCCTACCAACGAAAATATTATTGCAACAGCAAAATTATTTATGGGTAATCCATATTTATGGGGAGGAACATCGGCTAAAGGCTTGGATTGTAGTGGGTTTACCAAAACAGTCTATTATTTAAATGGCGTTTTGCTAGATAGAGATGCATCGCAACAAGTTAAAAAAGGCATTTTAGTTGATACCGAAAATAATTTTGATAATCTAAAAAAAGGGGATTTGCTATTTTTTGGTTTCAAAGCAAACGGCGAAAAGAAAGAGAGAATTACTCATGTTGGAATTTATATTGATAATTTAGAATTTATTCACGAAGCTGGTAAAGTTAAGTATAATAGCTTTGATAAGAGTGCAGATAACTTTAGTGCGTATAGATTAAAGAGTTTTATTAGAGCAAAAAGAATTATTTCTTCGGTAGGTAAAAACGGAATTGAGTTAATAAAAAATAATAAGTTCTATAATGGAGAATTGAAATGAAGCAGAATAGAAGAAACTTTATTAAAACATCTGGATTAATTGGCGGTGCAGTTTTAACTCCAGGTATTTTTACAAATAACTTTGCAAAAAACATTAATATAATTGGTGAAAATAAAAAGATGAAATTATCATTCAAACCTTATACTTTAGAGCTAAATCATGTTTTTACAATCGCAACAAGTTCACGCTCAACAACCCCAGTAATGCTAACGCAAATAGAGTACGATGGCGTTATTGGATATGGCGAAGCATCAATGCCACCTTATCTTGGCGAGTCGCAAGAAACTGCAACTAAGTTTTTATCAAAAGTAAATTTATCCCAGTTCAACGACCCATTTAAAATGGAAGAAATTTTAGATTATGTTGATGGAATTGAAGCAAAGAACACCGCAGCAAAAGCAGCCGTGGATATTGCACTTCACGATTTAGTGGGAAAGTTGATGGGGCAACCTTGGTATAAAGTGTGGGGATACGATGCAGCTAAAACTCCACACACATCTTTTACAATAGGAATTGACACAGCAGAAGTTGTGAAAGAAAAAGTAAAAGAAGCCTCACCTTATAGTATTTTAAAAGTTAAACTTGGTAGATCCACCGATAAAGAGATGATTGAAACAATCCGCTCTGTAACCGATAAGCCACTTGTTGTTGATGTAAATCAAGGCTGGACGGATAAACACTTTGCACTTGATATGATTCATTGGCTTAACGAAAGGGGAGTGAAAATGGTTGAGCAACCTATGCCCAAAACTCAATTGGATGATATGGCTTGGTTAACCGAAAATTCACCACTTCCAACATTTGCAGATGAAGCTTTACAAAGAATTCCCGATGTAATAAAGGCACACGGAATTTATACAGGAATTAATATTAAATTGATGAAATGCACAGGGTTGCGTGAAGCACACAAAATGGTAAACCTTGCAAAATCTCTGGATATGAAAGTGATGCTTGGGTGTATGACCGAAACATCGTGTGCAATTTCTGCTATATCACAATTGGCTCCAGAGGCAGATTGGGCAGATATTGATGGAAACTTACTTATTGGGAATGACCCTTTTGAAGGAACTTTAGTTATTAACGGAAAACTTGTACTTGCCGATGCTCCTGGAATTGGTTTAACCAAGGTTAAAGCATATTAAGTATATTGGAAGGCTTTGCATAACTCAAGAAAATGCGTCATGCTGAACTTGTTGAAGTGTTTCAGCATCTGTTAGTGCAAATTTATACTAAAGATGAAGATTCTTAAATGCACTTCATATAAACTTAGCGTAAAAATTCAGAATGACTTTTGGGGTTATGCAATGGCATTCTTAATAAAAATAATGCTACATTCCATAGAACACAGCTGTTAGTAGTTAAATATTTTGTAACTTTTGTGAACTTAAAACTTTTACTAAAGCAAACTATGAACAGTTTCAGCTACTTTATTTAATGGTAAAACCTTATCAACAACTCCAGCATTTATTGCACTTGCTGGCATTCCAAAAACAACACTTGTTGCTTGATCTTGAGCAATAATGTAGGTGCCAGCACGTTTTAGCGGGGCTAACCCCTTTGTTCCATCGGTTCCCATGCCAGTTAAAATTAGGGCAATAGATTTTCGTCCATAAGCAGTTGCTGCAGAACGGAACATAATATTTACAGATGGTTTACAAGCCTCTTCGGGTGGCTGATTTGTAATACTAATTTTCACTTCTCCACCAACTTTCCTTACAATCATATGCTTTCCGCCAGGGGCAATATATGCGTGTTGAGGTTGCACAACTTCATTATCTGTGGCTTCTTTAATTGTGTATCCACTTTTTGCGTTTAAGCTATCTGCCAAAGCCTTTGTAAAAGTGGGGGGCATATGTTGAACAATTAATACAGGAACTGACATACCTCTTGTTAGATTAGGAATAAGTTCTGTTAGTGCTTTTGGTCCGCCAGTAGATATTCCAATTAAAACTACATCAATATTTCCAGATGCTTTGTGAGTTACTTGTGGTCTTGCTGGTGGTCGTCTATTTGGTGGTGGTGTAGAAATTGCTCTTGTTGGAACTCCCTTAATTTGTTCCCCTCCAAAAGCTAATATTTTTTCACCCAATTCTCTTTTTAAATAATCTATACTAGCGGTAGGATTTGATGTTGTTGGTTTGCCAATAAAATCAATAGCACCATATTCAAGGGATTTAATAGTTGCTTGAGCACCACTGGTTGTAAGTGAGCTAACCATTATTACTTTTACATCTTTGCCTGGTGTTCGCTTGTTGAGTTTTTGGATTTCTTTAAGTGTTTCAAGTCCATCCATTTCATCCATTTCAACATCAAGTGTTACAATATCTGGTGGAGTTTTTTTTATAAACTCAAGAGCTTTATATCCATCTCGTACCGAGCCTACAATTTGTAGTCCAGCAACAGTCTTCAATGCAGTCTCTAATATTCCACGGTATATTCTTGAGTCATCTACTATTAATACTTTTACATTGTTTCCCATATGGTTCCCTATCAAAATATATGTATCATTCCCGAATGTTTCTATTGGGAATCTGGCATTTAGCATAGATTCCCCCAAAGGGACAGGCTGTGTAGAAACATCACGGAATGACAGTTTGTGTTTTTAACGGTCAATATCCGCCTGGTTAATATAACTTAGCCACTTTAGCTCACTTTTTTACAATTTAAACTGACTTACAATTCCAATTAATTGTTCTGATATTGTTTTAAAATGTTTGGCGTTATCTTTTAGTTGCATAACTCCATTCATATTTTCTGCACTTGCATCGCTTAGAACTGAAATGCTTTGTGCTACTTCGCTAACACCAATAGACGATTCGCTAGTGCTTTTTGCTAATTCGTTAGTGCCAACATTTACTTCAGAAATATTAGCAACAATCTCAGTAAGGCTTTCTTGTGTTGCATCTAACCTGCTAACAATATCTTGCGAAGCACTTGTTTGCACGTTCACAGATGAAGAAATATGTTCAATAGAATCATTTATTTTTTCAATTACTTTTGAAACATCACCTATTACTTGTACAGCTTCTTTTGTGTTTACTTGAACGCCAGAAATTCTTGTAGCAATATCTTCGGCAGCTTGTGCACTTTGGTTTGCAAGTTCTTTAATTTCGTTAGCAACAACTGCAAATCCTTTTCCAGCCTCACCAGCCGATGCGGCTTCGATAGTTGCATTAAGAGCAAGTAGGTTTGTTTGCTCGGCAATGCGTTTTATTACTTCTGTAACCTTACCAATTTCATTTGCAGCATTTCCAAGTAAGTCCATTGTTGTTGTTCCACGTGCCGAAAGGGAAATAGCCTCGTGAGCAATGCTATTTGCATCTTTGGCAAATTCCATAACTTGATTCATAGAATTATTCATCTCTACAATTGCAGTTCCAACGTTGCTAGAGTTATCTCTAACATTTTCTGTGTTTGTAGTTACAACACTAGCATTTGTACTCATTATTTCTGCCGTTGTAGCTATAGTACTGACATTTATTGATATCTCCTCAATAGATGATGCTATGGTTGCAGTTTGTTCTTTTTCCGATTCAGCATTTTGTGCAAGTTGTGTTGAAAAGTCGAACAGTTCTGTGGCAGAATTATTTATTGAATTCCCTTCAATTTTTAAATTATTTATAGAACTTCGTAGGTTAGTTATAAAATTATTAAGTGCAACAACTAGTTCATCCAATTCACTTTGTTTAGTCATTTTAAGACTTACAGTTAGGTCGCCAGTAGAGACTTGAACAATTGAATCAACAGTTTCTTTTATAGGATTTACGATCTGTTTTTTTATTTGTAGCACTACAAATATTGCTATTATAAGCGTTATTGCTAATTGAATTATTAAAAGTGTTTGCAACTCTGAATTTTCATTTGCAGTCGTTGTTTCATACATTCCTACAGCTTTATTCATTTCTTTAAGTAGTGTTATGTTATTAGCTTCAATATAGTTTAGAGCTTTTTCCTTTTCTGCAGATGGGGTAGTAGTATTAATTATCGTATTTATATTTTTGTAAAATATACTCCATAATTTTTTAACTTTATTTTTTTGGGTTAAAATGGTTTTATCTTTTGTTGGTGGCATTTCTAAATTACTGTTACCAATAATTAAATTATTTAGCGAAGCATCAAACAGTTTTGCCGTTTTAATTAAATCTTTTTGATACCTTTCTTGTTGTTTACCATTAAAAAGTAAAGTTGCAAAAGATTCTTTTGTCATTTTTTGTGAAAGCATACGTTGCTTTCCAGCAATGTTAATAATTTTCCCATCAGCTTTTTGGTTACTTATTGTATTTAACGTCATACCAACACCCATTATTACAAATAGAGTAAATGAAAAAATCACTAAATAGAGTTTGTTTTTTATTGAGGATAAAATCGTTAAACCAAACATTCTAACACCATTTATTTTGTTTTAAAATTATTTATTATTGATGATAATTCAACCACCACATCTTTAAGATGTACAGATGCTCTTTCAACAGTTTCGGCATCTTCTCTTATA
>CAMZLW010000094.1 GCA_947311785.1 uncultured Ignavibacteriales bacterium
CCCCCAGTACTTATGGCATTGCAATATATTTTTGTGACAGAAGAATTGTCAGAACAAGTATTTGACCTATTAGAGCAACGAATAGAGCTAAAGAAAATGGGTAGAAGTTGTCAAGTTTCACAAGGTTGCTGATGAAACCTTGTGAAACTTTACAGTTATTTGTATAAACTAGGAAGTTTTTTCCGAATTTGCTTTAATGCCCTACTCATTTGAGTTTCAACCGTTTTAATTGAAATATTTAATATTGTGGCGATTTCCGCATAAGTTAGTTTATCAAAACGACTTAAAGAGAAAACTTCACGACGCTTTGTAGGAAGTTCCGAAATAATTTTCATAAGTCCCTTTTCTAATTCGTCTCTTTCAACCATAACATCTGGGTTATTATCCGATTTTTCAACAACAAATTGAAGGTCAACTAACTCAACTCTATTGGTTTTATTAATATGCATCAAAGAATGATTTCTTACTGCCGAAAAAAGATAAGACTTAAAATTTAAATTAAAATCTAACATATCTTTCTTGTTCCAAACATTAACAAAAACATCTTGAATAATATCTTCGGCTATTTGCACATCTCTTACATATCTATACGAAAAATAAACTAGTTGCTTATAATAGTTTTTAAACATCTGTTTATATTCAACAATATTTTTGTTTTTTATATTTTCAATTTCCAAATTTTTCATGTGTTTATAATTTAATGTTTTTGCCACATGGAACTCGCATTATAATCATCCACTCGTGTGTAAGGAGTTTTACATGCTCTTTTCATCTGTTTATAATTGTTTGTTTTTTGTCAGATGAAACATTCATTTTACAATCATTCCTTTGCCATAGGTATTCCTACGGAAATGTGAGTTAAATTACTCATGAATGTTTCATTAATCAGAGATTTTTGATTATACTTTTGATTTTTTAGTAATTTTAGCAACAAATAAAACATTTAGCATAGCATTAAAAGGTAAAGTGTAAAGTATAATGCAACTAACCTCCTTGTTAAACATTTACTTTGAGGAGAAAACTAAAGCATAAACAAAGATATAAGATATCATACAACTCTACGAATCTGCATCACAGTAGATAAACAACTATTATTTAAAATATTTACAGAAAATTACTATAGTCCTAATTTTCATATTTAGTATTTACGTAAAAATAACAATAGTTTTTACGTAATACAAATACTTCGAAATAAGGGAAAAGGCAACAACTTCACAAATACCTTTTGCACTCTTTTATTTATATGTAGATACCCAAAATTATGGTTTATTTTTTATAGCACCGATTAATTAAATCCTATCACTAATGTTTTGCAGAGATGTTTTACTATTAAATTATTTTGTTAAAAAGGACTTTTAGACTTGCTTAATAAGAAAATATTTGTTCAACCCAAATAATAAATTCTATTAAACCCAGTAAACACATAGGGTTTAACCCCACCATAGAGTTTCTTGTTTTTCACCCAAATGGTGTTTCTACATTTGGGTGAAAAGCTTAGAAACTGCTGAGCGATTATGAAATAACAATTTTCTATTGCATAATGTGGGTCAAATTGTAACCTCATTGAAATACAATATCTTTTTACTTGATATTATTAAGCTATTTTACAAACTTGAATACCGTTTAATTGAAATGAGTAGCATTTTATGGAACTAAAAATTGAGTTTATTCTTAACAATAAAATAATTAGTGTCGTTGATAATCCTGCCAAAACCTTACTAGATTATATACGAGATAATGAAGGATTAAAAGGAACAAAAGAGGGATGCCGTGAAGGTGATTGTGGTGCTTGTACTGTATTACTTGGCGAAGTTATAAACAACAAGCTAAAATACAAATCTGTAAACTCATGCCTCTACCCTATTGGTAATGCCGTAGGAAAGCACATTGTTACTATTGAAGGACTAAGTAGCAAAAGTCTCACTCCAATCCAGGAAGAGTTTAATAATGAAGGTGCAACTCAATGTGGATTTTGTACTCCTGGATTTATAAACTCACTAACTGGATATGTAATTGAAAATAATGAGCTAAAAACTGACGATGCAAAAAGTGCGATTGCAGGAAACATCTGCCGTTGCACTGGATACGCATCAATTAAGCGTGCCTCCGAAAATGTAATTGCAAAAATTAATGACTTAAATATTAGTGGTTCGGAACGGATAAAATCTTTAGTTGAAGAAAAATTTCTTCCAAAATATTTTTTAGAAATCGAAGAAAAGTTATTACGCCTTAAAACAAGTTTAAAAGTTAAAGATAACAAAAGCACTCTTGTTGGTGGAGGAACTGATTTATTTGTACAAAATGCCAATGCACTTCTATCCCAAAATATTTCATTTATAAAAAAGTTAAATCTTAGTGAGATAGAAACAAGAGATAACTACTGTCATGTTGATGCAGGAGTAACAATTGAGCAGTTCAAAAATTCAGAAATTATTAGCGAACACTTCCCCAACCTTCCATCACAATTAAATTTGTTTGCCTCACAGCCCATCAGAAATAGTGCTACCATTGGTGGAAATATTGTTAACGCCTCACCAATTGGGGATTCTACAATAATATTTTTAGCACTAAATTCTGATATAATTATTAATTCAAAAAATGGAAAGAGAAAAATTAAGCTAAATAATTTTTACAATAGTTATAAAGAGATTGATTTGCTAGAAAATGAAATGGTTGAAAAAATAATTTTTGAGCTACCAACTACTTCAACTAAATTTAATTTTGAAAAAGTTAGTAAAAGAACTCACTTAGATATTGCAAGTGTAAATTCTGCAATTTCAATTTCTACAGAAGATGAAATTATTACAAATATTTTTATATCCTCTGGCGGTATTTCTCCAATACCACTCTACTTAAAAAAGACTTCACAATTTTTAATTAACAAAAAAATAGATTCACAAATAATTTTAGAAGCACTAAACATTGCTCAATCGGAAATTTCTCCTATTAGCGACATACGAGGAAATGTTGAATATAAAAGACTTTTGCTGAATCAACTAATTAAGGCACACTTCATAAAACTATTTCCCAAACAAATTGATGTGGAGGCTTTGCTATGAAAAACTTTGATGCACTCAATCATATCAAGGGCAAATCACTTTACATTGACGATTACCCACTTCCAGAAGGGACTTTACACGCAGTTGTTTTCAATTCGGAAATTGCTCACGGAAAGATTACAAGTTTAAATTTAGAAAAAGCTAAAGCTATTGCTGGAGTTGTTGCCATAATTACTGCAAAAGATATTCCTGGAGAAAATCAAATTGGTGGAATAATCCAAGATGAAACTTTACTCGCTGAAAGTGAAGTCCATTTTATTGGAGAACCAATTGCACTTGTTCTTGCATCATCAATTGACATAGCTCGTAAAGCTGCAAGAATAATAGAAGTAGAATTTGTAAAACTCCCTATTATTACTGAGCCAAGGGAAGCATTTGCACAGAACTCTTTAATTGTTCCACCAATAATATTTTCCTCTGGTAATATTAATGATGCGTGGGATAAATGCGATGTAGTTGTTGAAGACTCAATAGATTCGGGCGGACAAGAACATCTATATCTTGAAACTCAAGGAGCTATATCAATTCCTATTGAAGATAATAAATTAAAACTTATTTCTTCTACGCAAAGCCCTACTTCAGTTCAAAAACAAGTATCCAAAGTTCTTGGTTTGCCTATGCACCAGATTGAAGTTGATGTTCTCAGGCTTGGCGGTGCTTTCGGGGGCAAAGAAGACCAAGCCACAGTTTGGGGTGTGCTTGCTGCACTTGCTTCGTATGTAACAAATAGCCCTATAAAACTTGTATTATCTAGAGAAGACGATTTGCGAATGACTGGCAAACGACATCCATATTCATCCGATTACAAAATTGGTTTATCAAACGATGGGAAAATAATTGCATACGAAGTTACCTATTATCAAAATGCTGGAGCTGTTGCAGACCTCTCTACTGCAGTGCTGGAGCGGACTCTGTTCCATGCAACAAATAGTTACTTTATTCCAAATGTAAAGGCTACAGGAATTAGTTGCAAAACTAATCTTCCACCTAACACAGCATTTAGAGGATTTGGCGGACCGCAAGGTATGTTTGTAATTGAAGCAGCAATAGCGAAAGCCTCTATAACATTGGGTTTAAGAGCATTGGAAGTTCAAAAAAGGAATTTACTAAAAGATGAACAACACTTTTACTTCGGTCAAAAAGTTAAAAATTCTCAAGCAATTAATTCTTGGAACGCTGTAGAAAAAACATTCGATTCCAAAAATCTAATGCAAGAAGTGAATGAATTTAATAGCAAGAATAAACTATTAAAAAAAGGATTTTCCTTTATGCCAATATGTTTTGGAATTTCATTTACAAGTTCTTTCCTAAACCAAGCAAGTGCGTTAGTGCATATTTATACTGATGGAAGTGTAGGAATTAGTACTGGAGCTGTTGAAATGGGGCAAGGTGTAAATGTTAAAATTGCAACTGCAGCTTCAAAAACTTTTTCAATTGCCACTAGCAAAATACGTGTTGAATCTACAAACACAACCCGTGCAGCAAACACATCCCCTACAGCCGCAAGTAGCGGAGCGGATATGAACGGTAATGCAACAATTTTAGCTTGTGCTAAAATTTTAGACAGACTAATCAAATTTGCAAAAATAGAATTAAAAACAAACGATACAGATGTGGTTACAATTGCCAATGAAATAGTAATTGTAAATAAAAAACCTACTACATTAACTTGGGAAGAATTAGTTAACAAAGCATACTTCAGCAGAATCAGTTTATCTGCACAAGCGTATTACAGAACTCCAGAAATTCATTTTAATAGAACTATTAATCAAGGCTCCCCTTTTGCATATCACGTTTATGGAACTGCATTTACCACTGTAACACTGGATGTACTTAGAGGAACATATAAATTAGATTCAGTAAAAATAGTTCACGATTTTGGAAAAAGTTTAAATAGAAATATTGACATCGGACAAGTGGAAGGTGCGTTGGTGCAAGGTATTGGCTGGATGACAATGGAGGAATTAAAATATTCATCCGATGGAAAACTATTGGCAAATGCACTTTCAACATACAAGATTCCTGATATATATTCAGTTCCAGATAAAATTGAAATTGAATTTTTAGATAATTCTGAAAATAGATTTGGTCCATTTAATTCAAAAGCTATTGGTGAGCCTCCTTTGATGTATGGCATTGGTGCATACTTTGCAATATTAGACGCAATGAAAAACACAAAACCAAAGAAAAAGTTTGAGGTATCGGCACCATTAACATCCGAAAAAGTTTTAATGGCTTTATATGATTAGAAGCCTTTGTATAACCTCAAAAATCATAAAAGGTAGTCGTTGCGAGGAGCTTTTTCCCGAAGCAATCTGCCAAAATGTGCTGCATTGAGAAACTTGCCGAGATGTACGAGATTGCCCCAAAGGGACTCTTACAGAGCCACACCTCGATGAAAGGAATCTAGGTTCGCAATGGCAGAATTTTGTTATGCAAAGCCTTCAATATGTCATTGTGATAAGTCCGATGATTCTTGTGCGAACATGTAATCTAATACCGATTGCTTCGCAAAGGAATGCTCGCAAAGACTTATATATATTGATTTTTTTTATAACCTTATTTGGGATATATACCCATGAAAGAACTAAAACTATGGAAATTTATTTCCAATAAAATAATAAATAATAAAAAAGTTACTCTGCTTATTGTTGCAAACGCAAGCAATGCTTCGCCAGGTAGAACTGGATTTAAAATGGCAATTGCCCAAGATGGGACTTCCATTGGCACTATTGGCGGGGGCATAATGGAATTTAATATTTCAAAGGAAGTTGAAAATTTTTTTTCAAATAATGAAAATTTTGATTTTGTTAGAAAACTGTATCATAATAATTTGGCAAGTGGCAATAAATCTGGCTTAATCTGTGGTGGAGTGCAAACAGTGGTATTTAAATCCTTATCCAAAAATGATATTGAAATAGTAACAAATATTATAACCAACTTAGAGAAAACAGAGAGCGGACTCCTTTCAATATCAAAAAACCATTTTAATTTTGTTCCACAAAAAATAAATTCCACAGATATTTCTTTATCTAACAGTGTAAATGAAAATTGGATTTTTGAAGAAAACATTGGAATACCCAACACTGTTTATATTATTGGTGGCGGTCATGTTGGGCTTGCTTTTTCACGTGTAATGTCGGCATTAGATTTTTACGTTGTAATTTTTGACCATCGTAATAATGTGCAAACAATGGATGACAATGTTTTTGCGGACAAAAAAATAATTACTTCTTATGCAAAAATTAATGACCATATTATTGAGGGAAATAAATCTTATGTTGCAATTGTTACTCCAAGCCACGATGGCGATAAAGATGCACTTCAATCAGTTTTAAATATGGAGGTAAAATATATTGGTTCAATGGGAAGCATAAAAAAAATTAAAAGTATTTTTAACCAACTAGAAAAAGAAGGATTTTCTAAAACTGATTTAGATAAAATACATACTCCTATTGGACTTGAAATTGAAGCAGAATCACCCGAGGAAATTGCAATTAGCATTGCAGCAGAAATAATAAAAATTAAAAATGGATAAGCATCAAGTTAGTATTTAAATTGCTTTATTTATAATATCGTAAATTGATTTACCAGCAAGGTGTCCCATTGAAAATGCCCCTTGCAAAAGAAAGCCACCAGTAGGTGCATCCCAATCTACCATTTCACCAATGCAATATATTTTGGGATGATTTTTGAGTGAAAAGTCTGGGTTCAATTCTTCAATATCAATTCCACCAACTGTTGAGATTGATTCTTCAATGTCTCGAAGTGATTCAACTGGAATGGATAAGTTTTTAATTTTTCTGATGAATAATTCTACAGACAAATATTCTTCTTTGGTAGTATAGCATTTTATTAAAGCCAACTGTTCCCTCTTAAGATTAAATAACTTTCCGTAATCTTTGGAAGATATTTTTTTATTACTAACCCTTTTGAGCAAATCATCAATTGTGTTGTCTGGTTTGAAGTCAATTTTAATTTCTACTTTGATTTTAGTTTTTAACAATTTTCTAACTTTTGGAATTATTGGATAAATCACATTTCCTTCCAATCCATACTTAGTAATCACAGCTTCACCCTTTAGCGTAGTGCCATCCACAGTTACCGAAATATTTTTGAGAGGTTTGCCTGCATGATTTTCAACAATATGATTATCCCAATTTATATTTACTCCACAATTTGAAGATTCAAATGGAATTATGTTTACTCCAATTTCTTCAAAATGTTTTGTCCACTTTCCATCAGAGCCAGTAACAGACCACGATGAACCACCTAAAGCAAAAATATAGTAATCAGCAATTAATGTTTTTATTTCATCTTTGAATTTTATTTTAACATTTTTGTTTTCATCAAACCCAATAAACTCGTGGTCATATTCAATTATTACATTTTGTGAGTGGAGTTTCTCTTTTATTTTATTTAATACTTCTACTGGTTTTATTCCCTTTATAGGAAACACTCTTCCGCTTGTTCCCACAAAAGTTTCAAGTCCTAAATTGGCATACCACTCTCGCAAAGCCTTTGAATCAAAGGAGAGAATTGCTTCTTGCATAAATTCTTTAGGAGAATATTTCTCGGCAAGTTCAGTCCCAGCCAGAGAATTTGTAAAATTAAACCCACCTTTACCAGCAACTAAAAATTTATTTCCAAGTCCATTGTTTTTTTCGTAGATGGTAACAGTGTGGAATTTACTTAAAACATAAGCCAACATCATTGCCGATGGCCCGCCTCCAATAATTGCAATATTTTTTTGTGTGGTTTTACTCATTTAAGTATTCTACTAATTGTAAAAAATCGTTGCATAACCCCAAGATTCATTCCGAGATGCTTTTACAAAGGAATGGTTAAATGAAAGATACCATTAAAAAATGTGGTGCATTGTTTTCCACTGAGGTTCTCGAAGTGAGTTTGCCATAATGCGGTGCATTGAGTTTATCGAAATAAAAAAGCTGTTAGATTACAATTTTTCCAAGACCTCAACGCCACTTTTAGTAGCAACAACAACGTAATTAGCCATTTTAATAAATAAACCATGCTCCACTATGCCTGCTCGTTTTTCTAATAAAGTTGCTAATTTATTTAGGTCTTGTATTACACCAAAATTTGCATCAATTAAAAAATTGCCTTCATCAGTAATAACAGCACTACCATCGCTTCGCAACCGTTGTTTAACTTCTGCCCCAATTGATTTAAGATAATTTATTTCAATATCTATAGCCATTTTTATTACTTCAATAGGCACAGCCCACTTCTCTCCGAGCGATTTTGATAACTTTGATTCGTCAACAATTACAATATATTGCTTGCTCGCTTGTCCAATTATTTTCTCTCTTAGATGCGATTCTCCACCACCCTTAATTAGGTTTAGATTTTCATCAACTTCGTCTGCGCCATCAATTGTTAAATCTAAGCTAAGATTATTAGCAAGTGTGTCAGTAGGGATTTTTAATTCTTTAGCTAATCTTTCTGTCTTTTCCGAAGATGCAACTCCAACAATATTTTCAAGTTCTCTAGAATTTAATTTTTCTGCAAGCACGTGTAATACATGATTAAATGTTGAGCCAGTTCCAAAGCCTAGCACCATCCCTGACTTTACAAATTCAACAGCCTGTTCGGCAGATTTGCGTTTTAATATATCTTGTGCATTCATTCCATTTCTCATTTTATTTAACTACGCAAAATAATTAAAATTAAATAAGTCTGAAATAGAAAATCATTATATTTGCACCTTGTTTTCAAATTCTTAATCTTAACATTTAATCTTCACTTTCAAATAAAGATTATGATAAAGAATTAAGATTAAGACACATTAAAAGGAAATTGAATGAGTAATAAAGTATATATAGAAACATACGGTTGCCAAATGAACCTTGCTGATACTGAGGTTGTTATGGGAATATTAAAATCAAAAGGGTATGAACTTACAAAGAAGATAGATGCTGCAGATGTTGTTTTTGTAAACACATGTAGTGTGCGAGATAATGCCGAGCAACGTATTCACGGACGACTTGGAAATATTGGAACGCTTAAACAAAAAAATCCTAATCTAGTTATTGGTGTTCTTGGGTGCATGGCAGAACGTCTTAGAGATGAGCTAATTACTAAGAAAAAGATGGTGGATATTGTTGTGGGGCCCGACGAATATCGTAAACTGCCTGAGCTTATAAATAATGCTGTTGCTGGTGAAAAAGGAATTGGAGTAAAACTATCACGTACAGAAACTTACGAGGATATTGAACCATATCGCGAAGAAGGTCTTGCCGCATGGATTTCTGTGATGCGTGGTTGCGATAAATTTTGTACATATTGTGTTGTTCCTTTTACTCGTGGAAGAGAGCGTAGCAGTAAGCTTGAATCTGTAGTGGAAGAAGTTAAAAGACTTTCCGAAAGAGGATTTAGAGAAGTTACTTTACTTGGGCAAAATGTAAACTCGTACTCCGATGGAGAAAATGATTTTTCCGATTTGCTTGAGGCTTGTGCAAAAGTTGATAACAAATTACGAATTAGATTTATGACATCGCATCCGCAAGATTTATCGGATAAACTTCTTCATACAATTTCTGAATATTCTAATATTTGCAATTACATTCATCTCCCCGTCCAGGCTGGCTCGGATAGAGTTTTAAAAGAAATGAATCGCACATACACAATTGAGCATTATCTTGGAATTATTGAACGAGCTCGCAAAATTATTAAAGGGGTTACTTTTTCTACAGATATTATTTCTGGATTTCCTACTGAAACAGAAGAAGAACACAAAATGACTTTGGATGTAATGGCAAAAGTACGCTACGATGGTGCGTTTATGTTTAAGTATTCTCCACGTGAAGGTACGCGTGCATTTAAGATGGAAGACGATATTCCAGAGGATGTAAAATCGAGAAGACTAACAGAAATAATAGACCAACAATTACAGATAGCTTACGAAATAAATCAAAAATTAATTGGAACTGAAGATGTTGTTTTAATTGAAAGCCTCAGTAAAAAGTCAGATCAATTTTATTCTGGAAGAACTGACACAAATAAAATTGTAATTTTGCCAATTGGAAATAATGTGGAAATTGGTGATTTAGTGAAGGTAAAAATCCATAAAGGTACTTCTGCCACATTGTTTGGAGACTTTGTTGAAATTGTGGATGCTTACAAAAGATAGCATCCTCGTAGCAAAGATTAAATTGATAAAAACTTTTTTTTATATTAGCTTCATATAGTTAATTTAGGTTAAGAATGTTATTGCTAACCATGTTGTTTGATTTTAAACAATTTACAGAAGATTATTTTGCAATACACAAACTAACTTATTAGTTATTACATGGAAATTATAAACGCATGAAAAATATTTTTATATACATCTTTTTTCTCACGTCTGTTATTTCAGCACAAGTAGATATTATTTCTACGCTAAAGCATATAGAAAGTGGTGAAATAAATGAAGCAAAAAGTGATTTCAGAAAATTAAATACACAATACCCTCATGACGCAAATGTTAAATTTTTAGATGCCGTTCTTACAGAAAATGGCGATGAAGCATTGCACAAATATACTGTAGTTTACACAAAGTATTCAAACTCCCAATTTGCAGATGCAGCATTATACCGTGTGTTTTCCTATTACTATTCGCTTGGTATTTATAACAAAGCAGAAAAATATTTAATTCAGTTAAAAAACAACTACCCAAACTCACCATATATAAAAGCAGCCGATAGAACTTTGCCAAGCGAGGATTTCTTTATCCAAGCTGTTGCCGAAACAAAAAAGAAGGAAACACCTCCGATACTCAAAGTAGCAGAAAAATATAAATATACAGTTCAGGCTGGTGCATTCTTAAATAAAACAAATGCAAATAATCTTAAAAAGAAATTTGAAGCTAAAGGTATTTATGCAAACACTTATGCAAAAAATGTTGGTGGCTCGTTGTTAAACATTGTTGTTGTAGGAAAATTTAAAAATAAAAAATCTGCCCAGTCAATTATTGATGAATTAAAAAAAGATTATAAACTTAATGGAAGAATTGTTCTATTAAAATAATTGAAATCTTTTTAAAACCCAAAAATCATTATAAATTTACTATGTGCTGTGCTACACTGAGGCTCTAGAAATAAGTTTATCAAAATGATTCCGAATCTTGTTTCCCATAAATTTATTCTAATAGATACAGTCTTAAAATAGTAGATTTAAAATTATCCAATTGACGCAATGCACGTTAATCTGTCTTAATGACATTTATTCCTTTCTAAAAATCTATTCCTTTAGTAAATTTGGAGTTAAATATATTATAGATTTATGACAACAGAAGAATTTCAAAAAAAACATAACATAGTTGGTAATTCCAAAAGGACAAAAGATTTAGTTGCTATTATCCAGCAAGTTGCAACGTCCGATATATCAATTTTAATTACTGGCGAAAGTGGAGTTGGTAAAGAAGTTTTTGCACGTGCAATTCACGAAGCTAGTAACAGAGCAAAGCAACGCTTGGTTAATGTTAATTGTGGTGCAATTCCCGAGGGGCTTCTTGAATCGGAATTGTTTGGACACGAAAAAGGCTCATTTACTGGTGCTACAGATGTACGAAAAGGTTACTTTGAAATTGCAGATAAAGGCACACTTTTTCTTGATGAAATTGGCGAAATGTCTTTAACAACACAAGTAAAACTGTTGCGTGTATTAGAAACTAGTGAGTTTATGCGTCTTGGAAGCGAACGTGTTACTTCTGTAGATGTTCGTATAATTGCTGCAACAAACAAACCTCTGCAACAAGAAGTTGAGAAAAAGAATTTTAGAAATGATTTATATTTTAGATTAAAAGCAGTAACTCTCACTATTCCGCCTTTGCGTGAACGGCAAGAAGATATACTTCCTCTTGCAAGTTATTTTATAAAAAATTACTGCGAAAAACATAGCCTTCCACAATTTGAGTTTAGTAATGATGTGCAAGATTTGTTAATGAATTACTCTTGGCCAGGAAATATACGCGAATTAAAAAATTCGGTAGAATCGGCTTTGGCATTAAGCAGAACAGGAAAAATAACTGCTGATTCATTCGATTTACTTCTTTCACAAAAAAATGATTTTGAAGAGAACAAAAATTTACCTGTGTATCTAGATAAACCATCGGATGCCCTAGATAGAGAAATGATTTACCGTGCATTAATTGAAATAAAAAAAGATGTTACAGATTTGAAAGATATGGCGAGGCTAAATTTTAATAATGTGCAACATAACAATTTTCAGATGGATGAAATAATTCCTATAAGCCAATTAGAAAAACGTGCAATTGAAAATGCGTTAACCCAAACAAAATGGAACAAAAAATTAACTGCCCAATTGCTAGATATTAGCGAACGTACATTGTACAGAAAGTTAAAAGAATATGAAATTAATTAACACAAAAAATATTATAGCAATTTTAGTAGTTGCTCTTTTTTTGAGTTGCAGTTATTCTTTCACTGGCTCCTCTGTTCCTCCGCACCTAAATACAATTGCAATTCCTACAATAAAAGATAGAAGCGGATCTGGTGAACCATATTTAAGTAACGATTTCACACAAGATTTAATTCAACAATTTGTTGATGACAATAGTTTGCAAGTTAGTAACTCGGTTAACTCCGATGCGGTTCTTACTGTTACGGTAGTCTCTTTTGGAGAAAGAACTGAGGTTGTATCTGGCGACAACGAAAAAGCAACCGAACGTAGAATAACCATTACAGTAAAAGCCCTCTATAAAGATTTGGTTTTAAAAAAGACAATCTTCGATAAACGCTTCTCAAACTATGCAACCTTCGATGCTTCGCAAAACTCCGTTGAAAATAGGCAAGATGCAATTGTAAGAGCAATTGAAAATGTAAATTTAGATTTATTATTAGCTGTAGTTTCCGATTGGTAACTTCTATTCCGCCTTGTTACCATTGGGTTTGCTGTATGAGATTATACAATGAATAATTTTCCTTTGTCAGAATTAGTCCTCGCAATATATACCATCTCGCTCTCTATCCTCTTACTTTATTCATCTCATGGATTTATTATGCTTTTTTATCAGCACAAATTTAGAGATAAACCCAAGAGACAACTACAAGCTATTAACACAAGCAAAGTTGTAACTATTCAACTACCTCTTTATAACGAAATGTATGTTGCTGAAAGGCTTATAAATGCAGTATGTAATATAGATTACCCTAAAGAAAGCCTTGATATTCAAGTGCTTGACGATTCCACCGATGAGACCAAACAAATAGTTTCAAAAATAGTACAACAAAAAAAAGATGCTGGATTTACAATAAGCCACATTCAACGCAAGAACAGAGTAGGCTTTAAAGCTGGTGCATTAAAGGCGGGGCTTGAAAAAGCACAGGGCGAATATATTGCAATTTTTGATGCTGATTTTATTCCCTCGCCAGATTTCCTTAAAAACATGCTCACTTATTTTTATTCTAATAATATTGGAATGGTTCAAAGCCGATGGTCTCACATAAATGAGAAGCATTCGATACTAACAAGAGTTCAAGCCTTTGCATTAAATGGACATTTTGCTATTGAGCAAAAAGTAAGAAATGCTGCTGGATTTTTTATAAACTTCAATGGCACTGGGGGTGTTTGGCGTAAAGAGTGCATCCTTAATTCTGGTAATTGGCAAACTGATACTATCACAGAAGATTTAGATTTAAGTTACCGTGCCCAATTAAAAGGATGGCAATTTGTATATTTAAACAATTTTACAACCCCAGCAGTATTGCCAGAGGAAATAACTTCATTAAAAGCTCAACAATTTCGTTGGACAAAAGGTGCAGTTGAAACTGCTAAAAAATTACTACCTACAATTTGGAAATCGAAACAACCCCTTAGAATAAAGCTTCAATCTACTTTTCACTTAACAAACAATTTTGTTTTCCCATTTGTACTTCTAGTTTCGTTACTTAATTTGCCTATCCTTTTTATTAAAATTGGTGGCAACCATAATTCCTATTTTAATTATAGCTCAGTATTTATACTTGCATTTATAAGCACGTTTTCCCTTTACATGGCTGCACAAAAAAATATTTACACAAATTGGATTAGTAAAACATTTACTTTCCCTATTTTCCTTTTTGGAACTATGGGGCTTGCCATTAATAACTCGATAGCTGTGTTTGAAGCAATTATAAACAAAAAGAGTGAGTTCGTACGAACTCCAAAATTTGTTAAAAAGGATGAATCTGAAATAGTAAATATGTATAAACTTAAAAATAAATTATCTGTTCAATTATTTATTGAGTTCTTCTTTACACTTTATAGTTTTGCTACTCTGGTTTTTTCTCTCTACTATTTTGAGCTAATGGCACTACCATTTAACATGATGTTTTTCTTTGGATTTTTTTCAATCTCCATGTTATCAATAAAAGAAATTTTATCTAAAAAATAATTAAGTTTAAACCATGAATTTAGAAAAAGAGTATAGAGCAATTTTTGAGTTAAACAATAAGTCTTCTTTATTTGCAAGAGTTGCATTTGACGCAATGCACGATGGGGATTATGAAAAAGCAATTCTAATATTGCAAAAAGGGATTGAACTATTTGATAATTATCCTACAGCTTATTTTTTGTTAGGGCAAGTTTTACAAAGAGTATATAGAGAGGAAGAAGCAGATGAGTTTTTCAAAAAAGGTACCTCGTTAATGTATAATCCTTCTGCTCTGGACTATTGTTCAAATCCACTTCAAGAGCTTGATGATAGCAAAGAGATGATGAAAGAGACTGAGGATCTAGAAGAGTTAGCCGATATACTTCAAACTGCCAAAATTGAGGTTAACTATGATGAACCTAATCCACTATTGGAAACTAGCGAAGAGTTTAAGCCATTTAAGGGGTTGGTTTCTGAAACCCTTGCTTCAATTTATTTTGACCAATCAAATTACAAAGAGGCAAAAGCTATATACGACACACTTATAGAAATACAACCAGAACGAAAAGATTATTTTAAAACAAAAATATTAGAAATTGAATCGCGAATGAGAACACAAAACCCAAATTTTTAATTTGAACTTACTACATAAATAATAGCTATCTAAAGGTTCAAACAACCATATCTAAAAAGGCTCTACTAAAAAATCTATTTTGCAATAAAATAATTTAGTTTACTACCCTACCAATCTGTAAAACCAATTTGGTAATAATCCTAAAATTTTTGATCCTAAAACTGTTGGAAACGGAAACTGAATTATTGCTTTCTCTTTTTTAATTCCAGTAATAATATACTCTGCCGATTTTTCTGCCGAAATTAGGAACGGCATTTTAAATTTGTTTTGGTCAGTCATTGGAGTTTTTACGAATCCAGGTTTTATTGTTAAAACTTTTATTCCATGCTTTTTTAAGTCGATAGACAAGCCCTCGGCAAAAATGGATAATGCCGATTTGCTTGCACAGTAAAAACCACTTCCCGAGTATCCACGATTATCCGCTAACGATGAAACTGGAGCAATAATCCCACTCTTTCTTTTCATCATATCTGGGAGCAATTGTTCAACCCAATAAACTACACCAAGAAAATTGGTATTTATAATATCTTCAGCAACCTTAGAGTTAAATGTTTTGGGAGTAATTTCTTTCCCAATTCCAGAATTAAGAATTGCAATATCTATACCTCCAAATTTTTCAACAACTTTGCTATAAACCTCTGCTACGCTTTCTTTATCCGTTACATCATTTTTTAGGATGAGCATATTAGCTTTTGAATTTTCAGACTCGCTTACCCACTCTTCAATTTTCTCGTCTCGGCGTGAAGTTAAAATTATGTTACAACTCTCATCCAATAATTTTTCACCAACTGCTTTTCCTATGCCCGTTGAAGCTCCTGTTATTAAAATTGTTTTATTTTGGAATTTCATTTATAGCCAATTTTTTATAATGTTTTTTTTACTTATTAAAATTACTAATATGTTCATCAAGGTATAGTTTTAATTCTGGTGTAATATTCATCATCTCTTTTAATTTGTTAAACGCATCTTCTCTAGTCCATCCAAGTTTAATTATTCTATACAAAGCCAACAACACCGAAACGCGTATATTATGACGACAGTGAACAATTATTTTCTTTGCCCTATATTCTTCCATTGTTTGAAAAAAAGTAGAGAGTATAGTAGTGTTGAGTGTATCAAAAGTCATTGGTATTTGTATGTATTTCATTCCTAAACTTTCAACTACTACTTTCTCGCCAAAAATTTCTTGCATTTCAATTTCTGGTCTTAGATTAATTATAACATCAAATCCTTCGCTTGCAATAACTTTAAAATCTGCCTCTGTAGGTTGCCCAGATGTTGATAGTTTTATACTGTTTTTTTTGAATGAATTTATCTTTTCAATTTGGAGCATACTAAATACCTTACTTAAAATAGGAAGAAATTAAAATTTTAGGTTCTACCCTTATTGTTGTGGAATTAGTAAATTTGCATTAAAAAAGGTGTGCCGTGTTTTCAGAGGATTTTTTTAATTTATTATTAAATTTTGGTAGTGATTGGAAAGTTGACAAAGTAACAGTCAA
>CAMZLW010000095.1 GCA_947311785.1 uncultured Ignavibacteriales bacterium
AAAACTATAAAACTGAGCTAAGAAAATAATTTGGGCTAAATGCTCATAAAACCTTTCCTAATATAGGCTTACGTCGGTTTTTTATTGCTGTTTTTGCGGAACTTACGTTGCAATAGAGAGTTCACTTTTCATTACTACATTTTCAAGTGCCTCTTGATGAAGTCTTTTATTTTCAATGGCACTCTCTACTTGTCGTAAAATTGCACCAACTAATAATTTATCAGTTTCATTAAACTTAACTATTCCTGCACGGCTCTCTTTATTAAACAATTCAAGTTTATAATCAAATTGAAAATTCTTGTTATTTAAATCTGAACTTAATCTGCTTATTATTGAATCCTCGTCAATTAACACATGTGGAGGAAAAAGAATTTCATCCACTAATTTATCCTCTTCAAATTTTTTAATTTTACCAAATGATGCATTAGTAAGAGTAACAGCACGGGCAAGTGTAAGTTCAAACAATTCATCGCCGATATTAATTTTGGATATTTCAATGCCAGTATCAATTAAGCTATTTAATTGTGCAACGCTATTATTTAGCGAAAAAATAAGTTGCTTCTCTTTTTTGCGTAATAGAAAAGATTGATATGCGTTATCAAATAATTGGATAAATATTTGGAAAGTAACTTTATCAAAATCGGAATATTTTTCCTTGCTTAGCCTTTGCCCCAGCACCACAGCCATTGCTGAACCATCATTTAACCTTGAGGCACTCATCAATTCGGAGGAATCAGAATTAGCAAACACCTTAATTCCAACAGGATAATCTAACTCATTAATTTTTGCAAGGTAGGAAACATCCTTTGACGATATGCTTTCCCATTCAGAATTTTTATCAACTTTTAGAAATATTGGAGCTTGAGTTGTAAAAAAACTGCCTCTAATTATTCTCTGAAATCCAAGTGCCATTGCAGAAATTGAATTTGAACTTGATAGCATTTCAAAACTTTCTTGAAACGATTCAACTTGAAGTGATAATTTTTCTGTTAGTAATTCTATATCCACAGCAGACCTTTATTCTTTTATTTCGCCAACCGAATCAACTTTTTTTGCAAATTGGAAAAGCCCCATAATATTAAATGTTTTTTCAATTGCCGCATCCATATTGCAGAAATATAATGTCCCATTTTTCTCATTTAATTTTTCAATAATTTCAATTAAATATGAAATTCCAATTGAGTTAACAACTTTAGAATTTTCAATATCTAGAAGTACTTTGCTTATTCCATTTGTAAAATGAGTTTCAAATTCAAAAGCAATTTTTTCACCACCATCGTTGTTTATGTATCCTTCGGTTTTCAACACTAATACATCGCCCTCAATATTTGCAGTTAAATCAAAATCCATTTTCATATCTATTTCCTTTACCTTAAATTCTTTGTAATTGTAATTTTTGTTCCATCCTCGTTAGAGTCAATTTGAAAATCATCCGACATTTCTTTCATCAACTTTAATCCCCATCCTCTTTTGTAATCACTATTTATTTTTTTTCCAATCTCTGGATTCTCAATAATAGCGGGGTCAAATCCTTTTCCATAATCTGTGATGATAATAATTAGTGCATTAATATTCATTATAAAATGAACATCAACAAATGGTGATTTATTTTCGGAATGCTCAATGGCATTAATAACACCTTCAGTAACAAGAATTCTTGCTTCGCCAATTTTCTCATCTGAAATTTGAAGATGCCTCCCCATCAATTCTAGACCTTCAATTGCTACGAGTTCAATATCTTTTACCAATGGAAGCTTTATTTCAAGTTTAATGCGTTTATCCATAACTCTCCTTATATAGATAAGTTATAAAAACATAATTAATAATACAGTTAAATAATATATTCAAAAATTAAATTAAAGGAATAAATATTTTTTGAATGAAAATGGAAATTTGAAAATATACCAATTATTAAAATACCAAACGGACTAAAGTCCATTCGGAGTTTTTCTTTTTTGTATTCCACGCGTTGAAGAAGCTGTGTGGAAACTCAAAAATCGTCATGCTAAATTTATTTCAGCATCTCTTTTTGTAACATATTCTAACTTTTGAGATTCTGAAACACTTCAACAAGTTCAGTGCATCGCAAGTTCAAAATGACTTTTTGCACAGCCTCTGAAACAAGTGGTTAATGTAATTTTAGTTTTTAATACAGCTTTAGAATCTATAAGTGATTTTTAAATAAAAAAACCGTTACTCGTAACGCAATGCTTCAATTGGGTCAAGGTTAGATGCTTTATATGCTGGATATGTGCCAAAGACAATTCCAATTGAAACACAAATAAATACACCAACAAAAATTGAATCGAAAGGAATTACTGCTGTTGCATTCATCAATGAACCAACAATATTTCCAACAATCACTCCTAAAACAATTCCAATAAGCCCACCAAATAAGGACAAAGTAACTGCCTCTGATAAAAATTGGATAAGAATATTTTTGCTTTTTGCCCCAATAGCTTTACGTATTCCTATTTCACGTGTGCGTTCTGTTACAGAGACAAGCATGATATTCATAATGCCAACTCCAGCTGCAAGTAGAGCAATTGCTGCAATTACAAATACACCAATTTTTACACCAGCAGTAATATTGTTTATTTGTTTTAATGTATTTTCATTTGAACGAACATCAAAATCATTTGGATCACCAGGTGAAACTTTTCGGATAGTTCTAAAATATCCTTCGGTAATCTCTATTAAATCTTGATAGGAATCCCGCTCGTATGCTTGCACAGTAATGTTTACGCTACGTCTATTTCCAAAATATGATTGCCAAGTGGATATTGGAATTACTGCATAGTTATCCTGGCTTCGCCCAAAAACAGCTCCTTGACTTTCGAGTACGCCAATAACTTTTAATTTGTGTCCATCAACTTTTACCTCTTGCCCAATGGGGTCGGTGGTTGGGAATAAAACTTTTACTATATCTGGACCTAAGACTATTGAACGCGAACCTCTATCAACATCACGTTGGTTAAACTCACGCCCATCTTCAATCATCCAGCCGTTGTTAGAAAAAGCTCCAGGTGTACAACCACAAATTGACACATTAGGATTAGTTTCTTTATTTCCAATTTTTATCCTACGCCCCCACATCCACTGCTCTGCTGCTGCATATAGGGCTTTCCCTTCAAGCTTATCGGCAAGTCTGTAATATTCATCGGTAGTAATATTGCGTCTGTTCCTAATCATAGCTTGCTCTTCTTGGGTTCCAGTTCTAACCGAAGGCCATTTTTGTAATTGGAATGTATTTTTACCCAATGCCGATACGCCATCTTCAATGCTTGTTTGTAACATGGCAATTATGGTGCTAATAGAAATAATGGAAAAAATGCCAACAACAATTCCAAGTATTGTTAAGCTCGATCTTAATTTATTTGTTCTAATTGAATTTAAAGCAATTTTAAATATTTCAAATAATTTCATTTTAATTTTTCTCCATTGTTCGATTTAAAGACACAAGACTTGAGATAATTAAACTTTGCCATTCTTGAATCTTGTATCTTAAATCTTTTATCTAAGAATCTATTTTACTCATACCTAAGCGCATCAACTGGGTCAAGCTTTGATGCAGTATATGCAGGAGCTAATCCTGATAAGACACCAGTAATTAGGGAAATTGAAAATGCTAAAACAACCGCATCGGCATCTACGGTAACGGGGAAATCGAATTGTGCCATTGCCATACTTCCAATAATAGCAATGCCTAATCCTATCATTCCACCAATTAAGCAAATTATAGCTGCCTCCGAAATGAATTGCCCAAGTATGGTTCGCTTAGTTGCTCCAATTGCCTTGCGTATTCCTATTTCGCGTGTTCTCTCTTTTACTGATACGAACATAATATTCATAATGCCTATTGCACCAACAAAGAGTGCAAGCCCAGTAATTAAGAATCCAGCAATTTGTATTACACTAACTGTTTCATTGATATTACTAAGTAAGCCTTCTTGCTGATTTATTGAAAAATCATTTTTTTCATCATACTTAAGTCCACGTACACGACGCATAATACCTATTGCTTCTTCCTTGGTGGCATCAACGTTTTGGCTACCATTAGCACGAACATTTATTGTTATACTATTGGAATGACGGCTTACAAAATATTTAAATATATTCTGAATTGGAACATAAACTTGATTGTCTGGATTCCAGTTACCCATAATCCAACTACCCTGTTCTTCAAGAACTCCAACTACTTTAAACTTTTTCCCGCTAATTTTTATAAATTGATTCATTGCTCCACCATGTGGAAAAAGTTTTTTTGCAATTTCACTTCCAACAACAGCAACTTTTCTTCCTCCGTTACTCTCAAGTTCCGTAAAGAAGCGTCCCTCGTCAAAAGTTAAATTTGTTGTATTTATGTAGTTATTGTCAGTACCAGTAATGCTAATAAATTGTACAGAACGTTCCTCAAATTTAACAGTACGCTGAGAATTTACACTTGGAGCTACGGCAATGGGAAGTTTAGCAATATCCTTATATTTTTTGAATTCATCCATTGTGAGGTGTTTTCTATTTCTCATTTCCCACCAAGGAATATCGTTATCGAACCAAGCCCATTTATCTATATATATATTGTCTGACCCAAGTGAGGCAACTCCCTCTTGAAATGATTGGTCAATTCCTTTTATTGCTGTGGACATAAGCACAACAGAGGCAACACCAATAATTATTCCAAGTGTAGTAAGCACTGACCGTGCTTTATTTGCTCTAATTGCTTTTAAGGAGATAAGCAATCCTTCTTTTATTTCAAATAATATATTTTTCATTTTTTAATCCTGAATAAATATTGTCTTTTCGGATAATAATCACATGTTTATAAAGTATTATTTATCCTTGTAAAGATTCCCGATACAAGCATTCCCCATAAACAAGATGGGACAGGCGGGAATGACATTATTTTTTTTGTCAATTTAATATTCCTACTCTATTTGGCACCAGTATTCTTGGGAATAAATCTTTTTTCAACTAACTCATCTTTTTCTATCAAGCCATCTCGTAGCCTAATAATTCTTGCAGCATGTTCTGCAATATATTCTTCGTGAGTTACCAGAATTATTGTATTGCCTGCTTCATGAATTTCGTGGAATAGTTGCATAATATCCTCGCCAGTTTTGGTATCCAAGTTTCCTGTTGGCTCATCGGCTAATATTATTGATGGATTTGTAACCAACGCCCGTGCAACTGCAACTCTTTGCCGCTGTCCGCCAGAGAGTTCGTTTGGCTTGTGAGTCATTCTATCGGCAAGACCAACTTTTTCTAAAGCTGATTCGGCACGTTCACGCCTCTCCGAACCAGATACGCCAGCGTAGATAAGGGGAAGCTCAACATTATGCAAAGCATCGGAACGAGCAAGTAGGTTAAAAGTTTGGAACACAAAACCTATTTGTCTATTTCTGATTGATGCAAGTTCGTTGTCATCCATCATACTAACATTCTCTCCAGAAAAATCGTACAATCCTTTTGAGGGAGTATCTAAGCATCCTAAAATATTCATCAATGTAGATTTACCAGAACCAGAAGGACCCATAATTGCAACATATTCATTTTTATCAATTGTTAACGAAACATCAGCAAGGGCGTGTACTTCTTCACTTCCTACTTGATAAATTTTAGCTATATGTTCTATATTTATTATATTCATTTTACACCTAATTTGTATTATGAGTTGTTAAGCACCTTATTTAGTATATCCATTTAGGAAATTTTAAGTGCCTAAAATTAAAAGTTACTAAGTGCCTAAAGTTGTTTCTCTTTTTAACTTTAGTTCACTTTAAATACTTTTAACTTAAAATTTTATTTACTTTCTACATCCGATTCAGATTCCTTCTTTTCATCTTTATCCTTTTTAGGAGCCATTACTTTTGCACCATCCTCTAATTCCTTAGAGATTGCACGGTACGGTCCGTTAACAACGTTTTCGTCCCCTTCTAAACCAGATGTTATCTCAATATAAGTGTCATCGCTAATTCCAGTTTTAACTTTAACTTTTTTCACTTCGTTACCTTCAAGTAAAAAGACAACTTCAACAGGCTTCTTTCTTTTTCCATTTTTTACTTTTGGTTCTTTTTCGTCCGATTCACCTTTTTTCTTTTTCGGTTTATCCATACGTGCAGTAACACTTTGGATAGGCACCGTAACAACATCGAATCTTGTTTCAGTTTCAATATCTGCATCGCAAGACATACCTGGTCTAATTTTTTCATTAGGATTAAGTAAACTAATTCTAACTTCAAAATTTACAATTTCATCTTGTGTTCCAAACCCCGTAGTCTTTGCACTGTTACCAATTTGTGAAACAAGCCCCTTAAACTTCTCTTCGCCAAAGGCATCAATTTCCACATTAGTTGTATCACCAATTGATATTAAAACAACATCATTTTCATCAACTTCAACACGTGCTTCCATTTTGGCTAAATCAGCAACAGTCATTAAATGTGTTCCTTGACTGAAAGAACTTCCAAGCACACGCTCACTAAGTTCAACATTTAACGCCGTTATTCTACCATCAATCGGCGAGTAAATCGAAGTTTTATTAAGTTGCTCTTGTGCATCGTATAAGCTTGCTTTGGCTTGAAGTACTGACGCTTCTTGGGCTTCGTACGAGCCAAGACTTTGAAGGTAATTTGATTTTGCAGTTTCTAACTCTTGCTGGCTTGCTAACTCTTTAGCATACAAACCTTGCACACGTTTATAGTCTGATTTTATTTTTTCTAAACCAGCTTCTCTTACTTTTAGCATAGCCTTACTTGATTGCAAACTTGCTTTTGCTCTATCTCTTTGTGCAGTGTATTGTTCAGGTTTTAGTCTAATAAGTAAATCACCTTTCTTTA
The DNA here is from genome assembly GCA_947311785.1 of uncultured Ignavibacteriales bacterium. GTDB lineage: Bacteria > Bacteroidota > Ignavibacteria > Ignavibacteriales > Melioribacteraceae > 1-14-2-50-31-20. Next base: position 6,837 of record CAMZLW010000095.1, read on the forward strand.
CAATGTCGCCTTCTTTAACTGGAAGTTTTACAATTTCGCCTGTTACTTCTGGGCGTAATTCAACTTGATACTCAGGGTATATTTTTCCTGTAGCAGAAACTACTTGAGTAATATCTCTTTTCTCAACCTTTTCGGTTTGAACTGATGTAATTTTTTCGTTGCTGCTATTGGTGATAACAACTACAACAAGTATTGCTATTATTAAACCAATTATTCCAAATATTATAAATTTCTTTTTAGAATTCTTTTTTTTCTGCTTACCCATTATTATTCTCCATTTATATCAAATTCAATTTATTTTACTTAAAATTATTTATTATCAGATTCATATTGTGAATAACCTAATTTGCCAATACTATTTAGCAATGCTTCTCTAGAACTATGGAAGTTAAACTCGGCATCAATTCGTAAACTTATTGCCCTTTGATAATCTCTATCGGATTGTAACACATCCAAAAATGTTCCTGAACCAAGGCTATAACGCTCATATTGGATTCTTCTATTTTCAGAAGCCGATTTAACAGTTTTAATTGCAACATCAAGTGCCTTTGAAACTGCTTCAAAATCAAGATACCCTTGCTTAATTTCAATTTTTACTTTTCTTTCTAATGCTTTTAAATCTTCTTGGGCACTTAGGTTGCGAACTTTTGCAAATTGAACTGCTGTTGATGTGTTAAAATTAGAAAAAATTGGAAATCTTAAACTAAGACTTAAACCCCAAACCTTTCTATCAAAAAGGTGATCTACTGCAACACCTGTTGTTGAAAAATTATATCCCCCAGTTAAACTAGGCCAAAAGCCACCATTGGCAATTGTAATTCTTTTTTCGGTACTAAGAACAGTTTTTTGTTGCCCTAGATAATCTGTTCTGTTTTTAAGAGCAAAATCAACCATCTCCTTAATCGAAGTAAACTCCTTGTTATAACTATCAATATTATTATTATTCACAGTATCTATTTTGCTTATAAATTCGTATTCATTTAAAACATCTAAAGATAAATAGTCTATCAAATTATTTTGTGCTGCTGAAACATTATAGTTGGCTCTAATTAAATCAACTTCGGCAGAACCAGTTTGAACTTGTTGTGCATATAAATCGGCAACAGGAGCCGAACCTAATTTGTTTCTTTCAGTTATTGTTTCAAGCAATTTATTGTTGTATTTAAAGTTTTCTTCTTTAACTTTTGCAAGAGCTTTGTTTTTAAGAATAGTGTAATAAAGTATAGTTGTAGTCTGAACAATATCTTTCTTAAATTTATCAATATTCAACTCGGCAGCTTCATGATTCATTTCTGCAGATGAAATATTTGCGTAATTGGCTAATCCGTTAAATAAAACAACGGAACCACCAGCTCCAACCGAATAGTTTCGTGTGTCAACTTCTGTAGGTGGAATTGTGTATGGATTTCCTAACGCATCTAATTGAGTACCACCTGGATCTTGAATTCTACCCCAATTCCATCCACTACTAATGCCAAAATTTGGAAGTAAATCTCCATAGGCTGATTTTACAGATGCTTCACTACTTTCTAAATTATACTTTGCTTTAACTAAGGCACTATTTCTTTGTAGGGCAATTTTTATTGCTTCCTCTAGTGTGAGTGTTGTTTGTGAAAACGATACTGTCGTCATAAGTATTCCAACAAGTAGTATCAAAAGTTTTTTCATGTTAGCTCCAGTTATATCAATTATTTAGATTTTATTTTTTAATTCTGTGGGTTTGGACGATAGCAAAGCAAAAAAGTTACAAATACTATCATTCAAATTTAATATTATTATACCATAATAAATGAAATTTAATTTCAAAAATTATCGGTTGTATAAAATTTTTTAGATGCTTTATCCCATTAAAGAATTTTTCTTCCTGTTTTAGGCTCTATTCAACCAATTTAGTGCTTATATTCCTTTATGATTGTTTTTTTTATAATAAAAAATTACTTTTCTGAAAACAATCTTTTATAGGAGAAACAATATGAAAAAATTGTTCTTATTAGTTATGCTGTTATTCACAGTTTCATTACTTTTTGCCCAAAAAGCAGAACTTGAGGATCACAAAGAAAATATAGAAGGTCCTTTTAATTCGCCTCAAGAAGTAACAAAGGCATGTTTAGAATGCCACGAAGAAGTTGGTGCTGAGATTACTGCATCTCGCCATTGGAATTGGTCAGAAGCTCATGGCACAGCCATTCCAGAAGGAAAGGTAAATCTTGGAAAGAAAAACATAATAAACAACTTCTGTATTGCAGTTCCTTCAAATTACCCTCGTTGCACAAGTTGTCATATTGGATATGGATGGAAAGACAAATCTTTCGATTTTAGTAAAGAAGAAAATATAGATTGCTTGGTTTGTCATGATCAAACTGGCACCTACACCAAAAATCCTAAAATGGCTGGAATGCCAGATAAAAAAGTTGACTTGTTAAAAGTAGCACAAAGTGTAGGACCAACAACAAGACAAAATTGTGGAACTTGCCATTTTAATGGTGGCGGAGGTAACGGAATTAAACATGGCGATATGGATAACAGTTTACTAAATCCAACTGCCGATTATGACGTTCACATGGGTGGTCAAGACTTTAGTTGTTCAGAATGCCATACTTCAAACGAACATAAAATTGCTGGTAAAAGTCATAGCTCAAGATACATGGGAACTGGAACAAATGTTAATTGTGAAGATTGCCACACAGGTAAAATTCATAAAAAGAAAACGTTAAACAAACATATTGCAACTGTAGCTTGCCAAACATGCCACATCCCTACTTTTGCAAAAGAAATTCCTACAAAAATGTATTGGGATTGGTCAACTGCCGGAACAAAAGCCACTGTTCATAAAGATGAAAATGGAAAGCCCGATTTTATGAATAAAAAAGGTAATTTCAAATGGGGCAAAAATGTTGTTCCAGAATATAAATGGTATAACAAATCTGCTGGTTATTATCTGCTTGGCGATAAAATTGACCCCACAAAACCTGTTGTATTAAATCCTTTAAATGCTTCCTAAAAAACTAAAACGAGAAAGATCGACTATAAAACTATTGCTAAATGAGTTATAGTTTAGTTTCGAAATGATAAATTGTTAGAATCGACTCAACGAGAATCTATTGCGATACCAAAAGCTCTTTA